>DASPMT010000502.1:0-16124 GCA_035626935.1 Phycisphaerales bacterium
GGCGGGCCAGCAGGGCGAGCAGCTCACCGTCTACAACGTCGGCGACATGATGTACAGGGAGGCCCGCGACGTCCGGCCGGGGCGCATCCTCGACCTCCCCTGGTCGCGCCTGGAGTCGCTCCGCCGCGCCGTCTTCAAGGACATCATCGCCGACTCGCAGGGCAAGCCCAACATCATCGTCAACACGCACGCCTGCTTCCGCTGGCGCCACGGCCTCTTCGCCGCGTTCGACTTCGACCAGATCGCCGCGCTCAAGCCGGACCTGTGCGTCTGCCTCGTCGACAACATCGAGGTCGTCCACCACCGCCTCCACAGCGAGTACGAGATCGACGCCACGCTCAAGGACTGCATGGTCTGGCGCGAGGAGGAGATCCTCGCCACCGAGCTCGTCGCGCGGGCGCTGCCCAACTGCCAGTTCTACATCCTCTCCCGCGGCCGCCACCAGGACACCCGCCAGACCCTCTTCCGGCTCACCGCGCGCCCGAAGATGAAGAAGGTCTACCCCTCCTTCCCAATGAGCCACGTCGTCGACATGCCCGACGTGCTCGCCGAGATCGACCACTTCCGCGCCGAGCTCGCCAAGCACTTCATCACCTTCGACCCCGGCGACGTCGACGAGAAGCTGCTGCTCGACCGCGCCATCGCCGCCTCGCGCGAGGGGAAGGAGTTCGTCGAGGTGACCCCCCACCAGTTCGGCGGCTCACGCGCCGCCAGCGCGGGGAACATCAAGGTGAGCGTGCGCCAGATCCTCGACATCGCCGGCGACATCGACGGCCAGATCTACATGCGCGACTTCAAGCTCATCGACCAGTCCGACATGATCGTCAGCCTGGTCCCCGAGCTCCCCGGCGGCAACCCCGGCCTCTCCAGCGGCGTCGAGCGCGAGCTCCAGCACGCGTGGGAGCACACCAAAGAGGTCTACGTCGTCTGGAAGCCGAAGAAGAACCCCAGCCCGTTCATCACCGAGACCGCCACGCGCGTCTTCAAGTCCGTCGACGAGGCCCTCGCCTACTTCGAGCACAAGGGCATGTTCGGCGAGAAGAACCTCTTCGGGCACTAGGACGCCGAGGAGACGGACGAAAAACGGGAAGCTCCAAGAGAAGAAGAAGGGCTCGAAGGACTCGAAGAAAGAAGAAGAAGAAGAAGAAGAAGGAGGCATTGACGCCTTTTCTTCGAGGCCTTTGAGTTCTTGTCCTGCCCCTTTGAGTTTCCGCCTTTACGCCGCCTTCTTGTCCTTGCCGGGCTGGAAGCGTTTCTCCCACCCGCGCGGGCGGACGTTGCTGGGCGCCGCGGGCTTCTCGGTGAAGTCTTCTGTGCCGCGGATCACCAGCTCACTGGGGGCCGTCTTGCGGTAGCCCAGAAGGCGGACGACCTCCAGCACGTCGGTCCAGGACGGGTAGGTCTTGTTGTTGCTCAGCTTGAAGGCCTCGATCGCCTTGACGAACAGGAACTGCTCGTCGGTCAGCTCCCCCTCTTCCGCCGCCCGCGAGAAGTCGCTCAGCCGCCGGCCCGGCCCGCGCCCGCGCTCCGCGCCGGTGTAGCCGCCTTCGAACGCGAGCGCCCCCTCGGCCGGGGTGATCGACGGAACCGCGGCGGAGTTCTGGTTGGTCTGGTCGTTCACGGCGGCCTCCACACCGGCGGGGCAGCGGCGCCCGCCGGGAGACACCCCGTCACGGCCGCTCAGACCTCGTCGTCTTCCTCTTCATCGTCAAAGCCGCCGCCGAAATCATCATCGTCTTCGGCGTACTCGAGGTCGTCGTCCTCTTCCTCCTCCTCACCCTCCTTGGCGGGCTTTTCGTCCTCGTCGTCAAGGTCCTCCTCGTCGTCAAGGTCCTCCTCGTCGTCCGCCTCCTCGTCGTCCTCATCGTCCTCGTCGTCGAGGGTGTCGTCGTCTTCCTCGAAATCCAGGTCCGAATCGTCGTCCTCTTCCTTGCTTTTGCTCTTCCCGGTGTCCTTGCCCTTGTCCCCCTCGTCCTTCTTGCCGGGCTTCTTGGCGCCCACAACGTCCGGGAACGCGCCGCGTCCGGGCGCCGCGGGGAGCAGATCGTCCCCGCTGGCCGCCGCCCACTGGATCTCCGCGCCCGTCGTCCGCTCGATGCTCATCCTCATGTTCGGTCCCTCGCGCCGCGCTCGCGGCCGCGCTCCTTCCTCGATCACCTTTGCCCCGACGAAACTCTCAACGATCAACGGCCCGGCATTCCGGCCAAAGTGCCCCTAGGCTACGCCCGTTCCCGCGCCAGTCAAACGGTGATCTGGCGTCGGACCATGAGGCGGCTTTCACCGCATGAGCGTCGCGCCTCCGCACCGCGCCTGCGCCGTTTCGCACCGCACATCACTCCGGTTTCACGATGACAAGGCATTCCGCAGATCAGCACGACACGCCGCAACCGCTCGCGGCGTTCCTTGCCTTCGTCTTCCCCGGGCTCGGCCACTTGTACCTCCGTCAGCGTCGGCGCGCGGCGATGGTTGCCCTCGGCGTGCTCGGCCTGTTCGTGACCGGCCTGGCCACGGCCGGCATCGACGCGGTGGACTCGGGCGGCTGGTACATCACCCGGTTCAACCGCATGACCGGGCGGCCGGCGCCGTTCACACGGACCGACGGCGACCCGATCTGGTTCCTGGGTGAGATGTTCTGCGGCCCCGTCGCTTTCGGCGTCGACTACTACCACCAGACCCGCCTGAAGGTGCTGGATAACACCGATACGCTCCGCACCGCGCTCCCCAACGAGATCCGCGACCCCAAGACCGGCCGACCGATCCAGGTGCGCGACGACGAGAACAAGACCGCGCTGCAGTTCACCGACCCCGCGACCGGCCGGCAGCGGCTCTCGACGCCCCAGGACCGTCCGCCGTACGTCAAGCCGCTGGCACGCGTCGCCGAGATCGGCACGCTCTCGTGCACGCTGGCGGGGATGCTCAACCTGATCGCGATCATCGACTGCGCGTTCAACCGCAGGCGCGAAGAGGACGAGGACGAAGGAGCCGCGTCGTGAACCTGCCGCTGCTCACCCTCGCCGACTCGTGGCGTCCGTTCCTCGACCCGATCGACGCCCACTCGTTCTGGTACCTGTTCCTGGTGCCGATCAGCTTCTTCATCGCCGTGGCGTACAAGGCCGTGCGGGTGAAGACGTTCAAAGGGTACTGGACCGCGGTGGCGGTGATGACGGTGCAGATCGTCACGGGGATGCTGGCGCTCGCCGTCGCCTTCTATCTCCTGGTGCAGGTCTATCCCAAAGTCGTGTGAACGCCACGGACCGCGTGGGTGAGGGAGGCCCGCTCACACCCTCCCTACCGCCAGCCCGCGCGTGTCGAGGTTCGTCACCAGGTAGCGGAGCGCGTCGCACCAATGGTCGCTTCCGTCCTTCACCGGCGTCAGGTCGGTCGGACGGTCGGGCGGGTAGTGGTATCGGCTGAGGGCTTCGATGAGCCCGGCGCACCTCGGCGCGATGCGCAGGCGCGGCGGGCCGCTGGCGGGGGCCAGCCGCGACCGGACCGACTCGATGCCGTCGGCGACCCCGGCGCGCCGGGCTTTGACGGCGATCCCCATGTGCTTCATCGCCTTGAGGTTGCTCGTGCCCGTCTGCTCGTTGCGCGCGCAGCCGGCAGGGTCGATGCCCACCCACGCGGGCGTGCCCCACGGGCGCGACTTGATCTCCGCGACGTGCTCGGCGAGCGTGCGGCCCGCCTGGCCGTACTCGTCGATCACCGTGAGCGACCCGTCGGGCGCAAGCGCTGCCCAGACGACCACGCTCGGGCTGCGGACCCCGAAGTCCATCCCCGCCACGAGCATCCCCGCACGCGCCGCCTCCTCCGGCGACAGGTCGGCGGGCATGACGTGAGCCCCCCGCGAGAACTCCGGGAAGACGCAGCCGCTGCGGCTCGGCTCGCGGCAGAGCATCTCCGTCTCCCACACGCTGCGGCTGACGCGCCGCTTGAGCACCTGCGCATCGCGAACGGTCATGTGCCCGCCCTGCTCGCGTCCCTTCGCCTGCCCGCCGCACTCGTCCAGCAACCCACACTCCGGGCAGGTATGACGCGGGCCGCAATGCTCCAGCGAATCGACCACACCCCATTTGAAGAGAACACGTGAAGGCGCGGCGGCGAGCTGCGGGAGCGCGGCGACCGCCTGTCCGCGCCCTTCCCCCGGCACAGCCCGAGCCGGAGCGGGGGACTCCAGGCTCAGCATCCATCCGCCCACGCGTCGGCTCTCTCGCACGACGTTCCACATCAGGCCCATCGGTACGTGCATGGTGCTGAGCACCTCGACGACGCCGCGCACCTCGTTCCCCCAGGGCCCGTCGATGGGGCTGGTCGAACGCGTGACGAGCTGTGCCGCCTGCCACAGCTCGGGATCAAAAAGGTCCACCTCGTCGCAACGCAGCTTCTGCACACGCACGCCGCGGACGCTGCGCTCGGAGTGCGCGAGGATCTCGACGCGGGAGCCGTTGCGGAGGCGGACACGGCTGTCGGTGGACCGGCCGTCGACCAGGGCGGCAAGACGCTCGACCTCGAAGATTCGCCGCAGGTGCTCGTGCATCCGTCGGCTCTGCTCGGCCGAGCCGCCGAGGATGCGCACCTCGATGCCGCGTTTGAAGAGCATGTCGAGCGCGGTGGCGACGGCGCCCAGGAAGGTTTTGCCACCGCCCCGGTTGGCCCACACGACGCAGTCGCCCGGTGGCCGGACCGTGCTTTCGCGGCCGAGGTCCTTCCACCGCCCGCCGGGCGCCAGCAGAAAACGCCCCTCGAAGAAGGAGTGCACCAGGTAGGCGAGCGGGCCGTCGCTCCCGTCGAGCATCGCCCGCGCCGCCACCTGGGCGCCGAGCACATCGCGCACGAACTTCGCCAGCTCGTCGGGGTCCTCCGGCGCGCGGAGCCCCTCGCCCACCTCGATATCGAGCCCCTCCGCCGCGCTGTCGACCGCACGTTTCCGTCCCATCGCAAACCCCCTTTCTCGTGGACTGCCTTCACCCGGCGACAAACGCGACCGGCCTGCTCGCCGCGTGCACCCACAGGCGCTCAACCAGTTCCTGCGGCGCGGCGTCTGCGGCGGAGCGCCAGCGCTCGGCGGCCAGGCTCCGCAGGGCGCGTTCAACCTGAGCGCAGCGGGCCACCCGCCTGCGCGTGCGCCGGTCGGCCAGCATCCAGGGGCGAACGCCGGCCGCGCCGAGAGCCCGAACCAGGCGGCGGCCGGCGCCGCTCAGCGGGCAGTCGATGCGGCGCATCCCTGCCCGCTCGAAGACCGGGCAGATCTCGCCCATCGCCGCCAGCGCCTCGGTGCGCCGGCTGAGCGGCGCAGCGAGGTACGCCCGCACCAGCGCGCAACCCACGCCGCGCGATCGGAACGGCGGCGCGACAACAAGGCGCGCGATCGTGCGCACGTGCGCGTTGATGGCGTCGGCGCTCGACCGCTTGTCGAGCCCGTCGAGCCACCCGGGCCATGCACGCGTCCGCCACGGGCCGTTGAGAACGGGCATCGCGATCACCACGACCCCGACCGTCGCGCCGCCGCACACCGCCCGCAGCACGGCGGCGGGAACCGCGGGCCTCCCGGATCGATAGTGATAGCGGGCGAGCGCGTCGTAGTCGCTTATCCCGCCCTGCTCCACTCGCACACTGTCCATCGCACACCCCCCTGTCCGTCCTGTCCTTCGAGCCGAACCGTCACGTCGGGCAGCATCGCCGCCGCCAGGTCGTCGTGCGCTGTGGCGCCGATGAGCCGCACACGCCGCTCGCGGGCCCAGCGTGCAGCGCCGATGGCGACCGCCGCGGCGGTGGGCCGGTCGAGCACCGAGCACCACTCGTCCACCAGCAGCGTGCGGGCGCCGGCCGTTTCGCAGCGGGCCGCGGCGAGCGCGAGCTCGAGCCTGGCCCGCTCGCCGGCCGACAGATCCCCCGCGCGGCAGACAAGCACGCGTCCCTCGGCCAGACCGAAGCGCGCCAGCAGGCGCGACCAGAGCGCCAGCGGCATCCGTCGGTTCAGAGCGGCCACCCGCGCACGCGCTTGCCCGCGGCGCAACGGGCGCACCGCTTCGGTATGGGGTCGGCGGGCGAGCAGCCTCAGCAGCGTGCTCTTGCCGGCGCCGCTGCGACCGGCGATCAACGCGGTCTGACCGGGGGCCGTCAAGGCGTGGATGCGAACCGCGGCGTGCGCAAGGGCGGCCGCGAGCGCGGCGTGGCTCGGGGCGCTGTCGGCGTCGATCCCGAGCGCGGCGGCGGTGCGGAGCGTTCGCTCATCGATCGGGGTGTTCACGCCGCCTCCCCTTTGCGCCCGGCGCGCAGTTCCTCGCCGATGGCGCGGACGGCCTGGACGAACGCGCGGGCGGTGGGGTACGGAGCACCGGCCTCGGCGGCCGCGGCGCGCACGGAGAGCCCGCGGACAAAGACCGCCTCGCCGATGAGGGCCATCTGCGGGGGCCAAGGTGAACGGTGGCGGGTAACGGCATCGAAGCCGGGATCGGTCAGCCGTTTGACCAGGAGCTTGACGTGCCGGCTGAGTCGGCGCGGGCTCTCACCGGTGAGGGCGGCGATTGATGTCAAGGTTCGTCCGTGCTCGAACACCTGCTCAAGAAGGGCGGCGTCGGGCCGCGGGAGATGCTCCCGGCGGGCGGCGACAAAGCGCACGAGTGTGGACGTCGCCAAGTTGCGAAGATCGTCCGACGAGCGTCTGCGCCGGTTGACGGATCGCGGACCGTTTACCGCGCTCCGGTCGGTGGCGCTTGGCGGCGGATTGGGGTGCCCAAACAAGACCCGGCTTTTTGTTTGCTTTAATGTTTGGCTTGTGATAGGCTGCTTAAGCGCCTCTATGACTCCGCTGTGTCCCATGGATGCCCCCTTCGTTTGGCCTTTCTGAGTGCTCCCTTTGCTTCAGAGCGAAGTTTACCGTAAAATAGACGCTCGTGCAACGATGTTGTTCGGTTTTTGTTCGAAATCGTTCACCTTGGGGTTCTTATAGGGGGTTTTCCTGTGCCCGATGCCTTCGAACGCAGCCTGTGGCCCAAGCACAAACGCTCCATTCTTAAGCGGAACGCCGCCAACCCCCCTGACCCGTCGTGGGTGCTCCCTCGCTCATTGGGGCTCGGTGAAGCGATGCGGATGCAGCGCCGGATGCGCGGGATCAGCCTTCAGGAACTCGCCGACAGCGTCGGCTGCGCCAAGAGCTACCTGAGCCAGATCGAGACGGGGCGTAACACGGGCACGCCCGCGGCCGCGTTGCTGGCCGGGATTGAGAAGCACCTGGGGATGCGCGAGGGAGACCTCGCCGAGCGTTCGGCGTGGCGGAGCGCGCCGGAACCGATCAAGCAGCACGTCGCCCGGCTGGCTCAGCGGGACCGCGCAACGCAGCAGCTCGCCCTTTACCTGCGCCAGCGCGGGTTGGACGATCTGTACAGCACGGGTGAACTTGGCGCACTGGTCGACCAGTTGGCGCCCGGCTCTGTCGGGCCGTCGCACGTGGGGGCGGCCCAGGAAAAGGCGGCGGTGATCGACGCCGCCCCGGTGGAGCTGCCGCTCGAGGTGCCGCTGATCAACTCCGTCGCCGCGGGGTACCCGCGCGCATTCACCGACCTGGGCTACCCGGCACGTGTGGCTGACCAGTACGTGCGTTCGCCGGACGTGCGTGACCCCGACGCGTTCGCCTGCCGCGTGGTGGGCGACAGCATGCTGCCCGACTACCGCGAAGGGGACGTGGTGATCTTCTCCCCGGCGCGCCCGGTGAAAGACGGCGGCGACTGCTTCGTGCGGTTCGAGCGCGACGACGAGACGACATTCAAGCGCGTGTTCTTCGAACGGGACGGTGACGAGCGGTCGCCGGTGGTGCGCCTGCGGCTGCAGCCGCTGAACGACAAGTACCCGACGCGGGTGGTGGCGCGGGAGGACGTCGCCGGGATGTACGCGGCGGTGAGCGTGATGCGGTCGATCGGCTGACCGGGCCGCCGCCTGCGCACACATGGCCAAGACGTCGTCCGGCTCGGCTGCGAACCAGATGTCGCGGCGCGGGCATCACAGGAGCATCCGCCATGTCCAGAGCGGCGAAACTGACGGAACGAAGCGTGGTTGTAGCGGCCCGCGGCGCATCCATGCTGCGCCGGTAGACTGGCTCGGTGAGCAATGTCCCCGACTGGATTTGGTTCGTAGCGACCGCGTGTGTTCTAGCGCCCGGCGCATGGCTGCTGCTGACGGGGCGGACGCGGTGGCGGCGCGCGACGGGGCGGCGCTGCCGCGGCTGCGGCTACGACATGGCGGGCCTGCAGACGTCAACGTGCCCTGAGTGCGGGCGCGTTGCGCGCAGCGAGCGCGAGCTGCAGCGGTTGCCGGCGCGCAAGCGGTGGCGTCTGGCGGGGTTGGCGCTGCTGTGCCTGGGTTGGGTGGTGTGGCAGACGCCATCGGTGCTGCGGCACGGGTGGGCGGGCGCCATCCCGGGCTGGGCGCTCGCCAACTGGGCGCCGGTGAAGACCGACGCCGCCGACATTTCGACCGTGCGCGACCGGCTGACGGCTCGCTTGCAGATGCAGGGGGCCGGGTACAACCTCCCACGCCGGGCCGTGCCGCTCCCGCCGCCGCCGAAGGGGCTTGCCCGGCTGAAGAGCGACGTCTACCTGGAGACCTGGCGCCGGGTGCAGGAAGGCGACCTGAGCGACGCGATGACCGCGCGGTACGTGCGGCGGCTCTTCGGCGTGACGCCGCGAGCGCTGGTGGAGCGGGCGAACCTGCCGCCGGCGTGGCCGTCTGACCGGCGGCTGCCGGCGATCGCCTCCTTCACCGACACCAGCGGCACGCGTCTGATCCCTTCTGCGCCGTGCCGCGCCGAGCGTATCGATGCGGAGCGCGTGCGCGTGGTCGCCGAGGTGGACATCGACGGACGGGTCGTGACGATCGCCCAGGCGACGGCGCCCGTAGACTCGTCCGTCTCTGCCGAGCGGTTCATGCGCCGTGTGGGCACGCCGGCGGCGAACGACACGCTGGTGCGGACCCTGCGGCCGACGGTCTCTCTCGGCCAACAGACCGTGCGCGTCGAGTTCACCGGACGCAGCGACGCGTCGGTCGAGGATGTCCCGTTTGCCGTCTCCATGCGCGCGCGGTTGCTGCTGGACGGAAAGGAGCTTGCGGCCGGGACGTGCGAGTACGAACCGCTCTGCGCGGCAGGCCATTCACCCGTCTTCGCGCACATGCGGTGGGACGCGGGAGCGGCCGCGCAGGCGCTCGCCCGGTCCGACGAGCTCGAGCTGGAACTGACCGGACGGCCCGCGCGAGGACTCGTCGACTACGTCACGCGCGCGACCACGTTGCGGGATGTGTGGAGCGGCAGCGTGCGGGTTAAGCCGCGCGTCATCCACGACAAGTGACCGGCACGGACCGTGCCGGGCCGTCCCTGAGCGTGACAAGGGTGGGGAACAGGCGTCAGCGCGTGGCGGGCTCGCCGCCGTTGATCAGGGCTTCGTACTCGCGGGCAATGTCCGTGTCGTCGAACACGATCGACTCGGTGTCGATCCACTGCCACTCGCCGTGGTGCTTCACCAGCAGCTCAAGACCCCGGGCGAACGGCTCCGTCGCGGCGACGAAGTCGGCCTCCTCGGCGCGGACGCCGCCCAGATCGATGCGGCTGAGGTAGAGCCGCGCGAACATCGCCGCCCGCCGCTCGCTCACGCCACCCGCCATGAAGGGCCCCTTGACGACCTCCGGCAGGTGAAGCAGGCTGGTTGCCCCCTTGCGCCGGCCTTCCACCGCCGCGCGCACGCGGAGAGCCATGCCCGCCAGCTCATCGCGTGCCGTCGGCTGCTGCCTCCAGCGTTCGCGGACCGCCTTCACATCCAAGGCAGAGTCGGTGTTGGCCTTGACGAGCGCAAGCGCGGCGGACTCCGCTTCGGCGGCGGCGGCGTCGTAGGCGCCCCAGGCCGCGAGCGGACGCAGCTCCATGGTTGTGATCCATGCAACGTAGCCGCACGCCGCGAGCGTCGGCGCCGCCGCCACGCACCCGACGATCCGCGCGAAGAGGTAGCGCGACTGCCATCCGCACACCGCAAGCAGCAGCGGACCCGGCAGCAGCACCGACGCCAGACCCAGCACGGTCCGGGTTCCCACGCGAACCGAGGCGGGGTTGCCGTTGAAATGGATGGCACCGATGACGCTGACCGCGAAGAGAGCCAGCGAGAGCGCCGCCGCGGCCAGGAAGACGCGACGGAGAACACGGACGGGCCTGCCGGAGGCGTGAACGGGGACGGGAGGAGTCACCGGCGAGTCTAGGAATCTCGGTGTGCACCGCCGTACGGGCACGCGATGCGCGTGATCGAGGCTCTGGCGCTGACTTCTATCGAGATAGAACGACGCGGGTCACGGACGGCTTGTTCGGCGCTACCGCTCCCTTCACAATCCAGTAGACTCCATCGATGTCCGCCGCCCCCATATGGCCCTGGGTCTGGCCCGCCGCGGGCTGGGCGCTGATCGCCCTGGGGGTGTGGCCGTTGCTCACCGGGCGACTCCGCTCGCCGCGGCACCGAGGCCGGCGCTGCCCGCGCTGCGGCTACGACATGGCGGGGCTGGCCACACTCACCTGCCCCGAGTGCGGATTCGCCGCGCGCGCCGAAAGCGCGTTGAAGCGCCGTCCGTCGGCCCGGCGCTGGCGGCTCGCCGGGCTCGCGATGGTCCTCCTCGGGTGGGCCGTGTCGGAGACAGGCGCGTTCATGCGGCTCGGCTGGGTTGGCGCCACCCCCGACTGGGCGCTCACGTTCCTCGCGCCCGCCAGAGGGCCCGACGGCCCAAGGCCGTTCACACGCTTTGCTTTCCCGCGGGCGGCAGCGCCCACCGCTGCACCGTCAACCTCCGTCGCGGATCAACTACACGCGGAATTGTGGCGCCGCGTGAGCGCCGAGGAAATCCCGCTCTGGATGGCGCGGTACTACCTGCGGCGCGCCTGCGACGGGATCGAGCCCACACTCGCCGCGTCGCTGCGCGTGCCGGCCCGCTGGGCGTGGGACGTGCCGATGGGCATGCCGTGGGGGATGACCCACAACGACGTCGACCTGTACGCCGATCCGCTCCAACCTACCGGCCCGGCCGACACGGTCGAGATTACGGTCTGGACCACCGCCGACCGGCGCGACCGCACCACGATCCTCACCACGCGCCTCCCCATCGACATGCGCACGGGACGCGCCGAGTTCATGCAGCGCGTTCAGACGCCCGAGGCCGACGACGCCGTCGCCGCGGCGCTCAACCCGCGTCTTGTGGTGAGCGCGTCCACCGTGCAGGTCCACGTCGACGAACGCAGCACCGATCCCCGATGGACCGCGGTCGACTTCTACGTCTGCTGCACCGTGCGTCTCGTCGCCGACGGGCACACCTTGGGCGAAGGGTGGACGATCTCGTGGCGCACGCCGGGGGCCGCCTACAAAGTCCGCTGGGTGCCGATCAAATGGTCCGCGGGCGGGTTCGAGCGCGCCCGGACGCACCCCGACCCGGTATCCGTCGAGCTCATCGGCGAACCGGGGGGAGCTACGGAGCACTACCTGATCAACGGCGGCAAGGACCTCCCCCACGCCTGGGCCGGCCGCGCGACGGTCAAACCCGTTGTCGAACGTCGTTAATCCTCATTGTCACGATGCGTCGGCTGTGACCTTGATTTCCATACCGCCCACATCCTGGCACATCCTCGCATGCAGCGCCTTCGCCATTGGTGCTTGGCTCTGTGTCAGCGGTCGCGGGCTCTGGTGGCGGCGTCTCGGTCGTTCCTGCCGCCGCTGCCGCTACGACATGGTCAACCTGCCGGGACTCACATGCCCCGAGTGCGGGTGGACGGCGCAGTTCGAGCGCCAGACCCGGCACCGCGGCCGGCTCCGCGGGTGGCGCATCGCCGGTCTCGCGTCGCTGCTGGCGGGCTACTGCCTGCTCGAAGCGGCGCAGGTTGCGCGCCATGGTTGGGCGGGCGCGATCCCGGACTGGGCACTGGCGAGGTGGTGCCCGACCGACGTGCCGCCTCCCGCCGCGTCGACGACCCTCTTCCAGAGGAGACAGGCTCTGCTCATGATCGGGAGGCCACCAACGGCCGGGAATCTTGAGGCGGAATGGCTCAGCTTGGTAAGACAATCGGGCGACCCCACCAGGTTCCCGGTTGCGTCGATGACGACCCAGGAGCAACTCTTCCTGGAGACGTGGCGCCGCATCGAGGCCGATGCAATGCCGCAGTGGCTCGTGAAGCACTACTTGGTGCGGCTGTTTGAGGCCGAGCCTCTGCTCGCCACCATCAATCCTCCGACAGCATGGCCGTCTGATGCGTGTTCACCAGCGGCCTGCGACACGGGCGCGACCCGCCGCTGGCTGCCCCTTCAGCCGCGATGCGACTTCCAGAAGTCCGGACCCGGTGCCCTCCGTGCAACCGTCTTCGTGACGATAAAGGGGCGGCGATTCGACCTGGGCTTCAAGGACTACCCAGTGGACCTCAGCCGGCCGACGATGACGTTCATGCAGAGCACCCAGCACCCGGACGCCGCAAGCGTCCTCGCCCGGGCGGTGTCGACGTCGATCGGCACATTCGCCGACCAGGGGTATCTGGGTCTGCGGTTTCACTCGGCGGACGGGGCGATCGCTCCCTACATCACCGTCCGCGCCCGCATCCTGTTTGATGATGTGGAGATCGGCACCTCCGGCCCGATCACACTGCGGATCGCCGGACGTTGGATCGACACCCGGAACGTTCGAAGGATCGGCCTGTCAGGCTCCCCATCCACCCTCCTGACTTTGCCGGTCTACAAAATCACTGGCGACCCCGAGAAGCTCCGTGCCGCCGTTCGCCGAGCGAGCCACGCCCGCGTCGAGTTCATCGGCGACACCGCCGCCGCAACCGAGAGCTACCTACAGGATTGGTCGGCGTTGAACGAGGCCTGGGCCGGCACGCTTCAGTTCGTCCCCACAAAGGCGCCGTGGGAAGAGCCGTACGACTGACAGCTGTCACCGCTTTCCCTGGTGCATTGTCATTTTCATGTAGACTTAGCCGATGGCCGCCATCCCCATATGGCTCTGGCTGCTGGCCGGCTGGACGGCCATCGCCGGCGGCGCCTGGCTCGCGGCCGTCGGTCGCTTCCGCCGGACCGTCCCGGGCCGCCGCTGCAGGCGGTGCGGCTACGACATGCAGGGACTGGTCTCGCTCACATGCCCCGAGTGCGGACGTGCCGCACGGACCGACCGTGAGCTGCTGCGCCGGCCGGCACGCTTGGGCGCGCGGACGGCCGGGCTCGCGCTCGTGCTCGCCGGTGCCGCCTTCACGCTCGCGCCGTCGGTCGTACGCCACGGCTGGGCCGGCGCCGCCCCTGACTGGTTTCTCGCCCGCTACGCCGCGATCTCAAGCACGCAGCCCACCCGCACGCTCCCGCCGTCGATCTGGACCGACCCGCTCGCGACGATGCGCGTCAGCGTCGTCATCGCCCCCGCCGTCAACCCGCCCGAACCCCCGGTGACGGACACGTGGCAGGGGCGCCGCGCCGCCGAGATGCGCTCGGAGATCGTTCGCCGGTTCGTGAGCGGCGAGATCGGCGCGTCGGCCGCGACCACGTACCTCCGCCGCGCCGTGCCGCTGGACGAGAAGCTCGTCGCGGCGCAGGTCCCTTTCCCCGACGAGTGGCCGTCCGACGCCGACCCCGTCACGGTCCGGCGCTCGGCCGTCGCCGCGCACCTGCGCGTCGACCGCACCGGCGCTGCGCCGCGCCTGCGAGTCGACATCGACTATACCGTGGGCAAGCACGCCTATGCCGCCGCCACCTTCTGGCCCGCCGCCGACGTCACCCGCCCGTCGTCATCGTTCATGCGCCCGATCACCGGTGAGCAGGCCGACACCGACCTGCTCCGCAACCTCGGCCTCCGTCTCTGCACCGACGGGCGCGACGCGTGGCTCATCCTCGATGGCGAGTCACGCGACGAGGTCGCCAGGCCCTTCGTCGTCGCCGACGTCCGCCTCCTGCTCGATGGCCGCTCCGTCGCCGCCGGGCGGCTGAGCTTCAAAGGCCGTCACCTGGGCGGCGTCGGAGTCCACTTCCCCCCGCTGGTCTGGGAGCGCGGCGGCAAGGCCGCTGTTAACGCGCGGCCGAGCGACGTCGAGCTTGAGCTGACCGGCCGCCCGGAGGCGGCCATCGGCTTCTACTTCGACAACTGGTCGCAAGGGTGCGGCGCCTGGGGCGGCAGCGTCCGCTTCAAACCCCCGCACGAGCCGCGCAACAACACTGAACGGAGGTGAACGCCCCACGTACCGGGCGCTCCGCGAAGGAACGGTGTGTCCATCCAAGGCGCCGGGTGCTGCTCCACCGTCTCAATCACACCCGGTGAAGAAGCTGTCCACAAACACCACGAAGTCGTTGTTGTCAAAGAACCCGTCCGCGCCGGCGACGCCGCCGACTGATCCGAAGTCCGTCACCGCGTCCTGCTGGAAGAACCCGTTCACAAACACGACAAAGTCGTTGTTGTCGAGCGTGCCGTCGGTCCCCGGGATGCCGCCGGTCTGACCCAGGTCGGGCTGGCAGTCTCCGCCCGACGTGAACGTCAGCGACGCCACGAACGCGCGGAACTGCCCGGCGACGGTGTCGAAGCAGGTCCCGCTCACGGTCCGGCCGTCGAAGCTCACGCTCGCGATGGAACGCAGGCTGAAGAACTGGTGGTCGGTGTTGCCGGCCGCCGTCAGCAGGTCCGTCAGCGCGAACGGTTCCCCCGCCGCGTTCCACATCGTGGCCTGGATCGGCCCTTCCACCGTCTCCGCCTCGCCGACCGTCCACTGACCGTTTCCCGACACGTCGTTGGCGCGCGTCGTCAGGGTCAGATCGTTGGGGCTGCTCGGAGACTTCAGATCGACGTCCCGCCCCGACTCGGTCCAGCGGAACCCGCGCTGCACGCCGCCAAGGTTGCGGAAGCCCACCACGACCTGGCCGTCGCTCGATACCGCCGTCGCCTCACCGCCGTTCACAAAGCTCCCGCCGTTCTGCGCAAGCCGCGACAGCGACGTACCTCCGCCGGTCCACCGCAGCGGGTGGCGGCCGACACCGGGCGGCGCCGGATCGCCGTACCCCACGATCACGTCACCCCCCCCGGAGACGTCGATCGCCGCCGAGGTCAGATCGGTGACAAGGATCCCAAGGTCCTGCGTCCCGTTCCCGGGCGTCCACATGAAGCCGCGCCGCGAGCCGCCGCTGCTGGTGCCGATCCCCACCACGACGTTGTTCCCGCTCGACGACGCCATCGCCGTGTTCGGCGTCGTGCCGTTGGCCGAGAGCTGGAACGCATCGGTCCCCCCGTTGCGGTTGAACCGCGCCGCCAGCCCCTGCACCGCGTTGCTCCCCAGCCCCCACTGACCGTCGGGTGACACGCGCACGAGCGTCGCCACCGAGGGTGACGCGATGTGCACATCCGGGAAGCTCCAGAAGAACTGCTGCGGCCTGACGCCCTGGTTCCCCGCGTCACCGATCTGGATCGGGTCCATCGGCCCGCCCAGCGGCTGCACCGTGAACGTATCCGCGAGCGAAACCGAAACGCCGAGCGCAAGGCCGGCGCAACCGACGATGGTGCGCGTGTTCATGCCGCCCGCATGCCCGGGCCCAATGAAGCGGGCGTGAGGCGATGGCGGCAACGCGCCTTAACCGCCGGCGCCGGGGCGTGGCGGAACAACGCCATCTGGGCCCCCCGCCCGCGCGACCGACGCGGTCACCGCTCCTTACTCCAAAACTCCACGGATTGGTGACAACCCGCGCACCGAAACGATCTCGCCCCGCGGATTCTTCGGCGCACGCTGAAAATGGTGGATTTCCAAGCGGGCGGCGTACGCAAACGAGCCCCGGGCCGCGCCACGAGCGACCGGCGGCGCGCGCAAAAACGTGACCGACAGCCCCTCTGTGACGGGACGCACCCCGCCAGATGGAGCCGACCATGGACCCCGCCGCAACCGACGCGCTCGCAAACGCTCTCGCCCCCATCGCCGCCGCCGCGCCCGGCTCCGCACTCTCCGCCCGCGCCCTGGCCAACCTGCTCGCGCAGCACGAGTCCCAGCGCGCCGCGCTCGCCGGCCTGTGGGCCTACTACCGCAACCCGCTCACCGCGAAGGCCCCCTCGCGCTCCGGTCGCCCCTATTCGCTCGCGCAGCAGCGCGGGCTGCCGCT
>DASPMT010000503.1:0-8260 GCA_035626935.1 Phycisphaerales bacterium
GAACGACACGCGAAGGTGGGGTGACAGGGACATCGCAGGCTCCGGGCCCGCCCGGCGCCGCACCCCGTCGAGACGGATGGCGCAGCGCCCGGCGCGGCAGACCCGCTGGTATCGACAACCCCGCGCGGCACGGCGCACAAAACCGCCCCCCGGGGCGCCCCCGCCGCCCGGCACCGGGCGCAGGGGCTTGCTAGCCTCCGCCGATGCCGACCCGCAGCCAACTCGCCCGCATGAGCCTGACCTGCCGCTCACTCTACCCGTTTGTGCTCTGGCCCCTGGCGCAGGTCCCGCGTGAACGCCGCGCCGGGTTCAAGGTGATCGACCTCCCGGCGGGCAAGGGCGTGCTCACGCGGCCCCTCGCGGCCGCCGGCTTTACGGTGATCCCCTCCGACCTTTTCCCCGAGTATTACACCGGCTTTGAGAAGGCCCTGCCCGGCCCGGATGCCCGCGCCGTCTTCTCCGCCATGACCGAAGAACCCATCCCCGACTGGCTCGCGGCCGACCTCTTCGGCCCGTCGGGCACGGCGCCCAACGTGCTGGGTCTGAAGCCCGTCGCCGCGGACATGGAAGCCACGCTCCCTTTCGGCGCGCAGGACCAGGCCGACGCCCTCCTCTGCGTCGAGGGGATCGAGCACGTCAAGGACCGGCACGCCGTTCTCACGGAGCTGCGACGCCACCTCAAGCCCGGGGGACGGTTGATCCTCACGACGCCAAACCTGCTGAGCGTGCGCGCCCGCCTTGCCTATTGCTTCGCCGGCCAGCGCGCGTTCAAGAGCTACATCGACGAGCACACCAGCGTGTGGGGCCGCAGCGCCGACGGCTCGCGGATCTACCACGGGCACGCGTTCCTCGTCAGCTACTTCCAGGTGCGCTACTCGCTGCACCATTGCGGCTACCGCGTCAAGGCGCTGCACCCCAGCAACTGGAGCCTCACGAGCATCCTGCTGCTCCCGTTCATGTGGCCGCTGATCGCTCTGGGCACCCTCGTGAGCCAGAAGCGTGCGAAGGCGAAATTCGCGAAGATGAAGGCAAAGGGGGACGTGCCGGCTGGCGTTGAACCTCCGTACAAGGAGATGTTCAGCCACCTGCTGAGCCTGAACCTGCTGCTAAACGCGACGCTAATTGTGGAGGCGGAGGCAGTTTAGTCGACGCGGGGGGAACAAAGAACTCAGCTCGACCGCACTCTGGGCACTGCTGGACAAACGCAACGCGGTCGCTCCCGCGACCTTCGGTCTTCACGGGTGTGCCCGTTAGTGAATACCCACACTTGGTGCAAGACTCTGGCAACCCCGCGGCTTTCTCGCGCCGACGCACGCGCGGTGGATTCTCGCCCGGTGCCCACCAGTGCGTGTCGCCACACTCCTTGCACGTACGGAAGACAGCCAAGGCTGATCGACCCTCGCCCCATTCCGCTGCCTCAACGCCCACGTTCGGCGCTCCGCACTTCACACACGGCAGATCGATCTCGAAGCTCTCGGTGATTGGCAGTACATAGAGCGCCCCTTCTCTTGGGTTCCGTGTATGCGCCACCCACCGCCATCGCCGGGGCAATACCTGAGGAAGGAATCGCCCGATGTATGCAACGCCGAATGCGAACACCACGATCATGGGCAGATGTATGAACCAGGGATAGGGGATACTCAACCGAACAACGACTAGGCCAAGAAAGAAGACCACGCAGAACTTCAATCCGCGCCAGACCATCAACCTCCATCGCACCGCATTGATCGACCGCGGCGTCTTCACCCTGTGCACCAAGGCTCGTCCTGCACGCAGCTGGTCACCACCGGCCCGCTCACAGGATCGACAAAGACGTTGATCTCATTCCGCACACCGAACGCGGTCGTATAGACCCCCGGCTCCACGGTGAACCCGGTCCCCGGCATCATCCGGCGCGTGTCCCGCGTTTCGAGGTTGTCCAGGTTCATCCCGATGCCGTGCACCAGCGCCCCCGGCGAGAGCGAGTGCCCCGTCCGGTGCTTGATGAATTGCCCGTAGCCCGCCCCGATGATCACCGCTCTCGCCGCCTCGTCGAGCTGCCACCCCTCCGCCTGGCGCCCCTCCTTCCACGCCCGCTGCGCCTCCGAAACCGACGCGCTCCGCGCATCCCGGACAGTGTTGAACACCTTCAGGTGCTCCGCCGGCAGCTTCTCTCGCGACCCGCAGAAACCGGTCCAAGTGATGTCGCTGTAGACGTGCTCGTCGCCAGGGATGCGAGCCCACAGGTCGATCAACACCCAGTCGCCCGGCCTGATCGGCGAGGAGTGCTTCTCGTCGGGCCCGTAGTGCGGGCTGCCGCTGTTGGCGTTCACCGAGACGATCGGATCGTCGGGATACTCCAGCCCCAGCGCGTCAAACCGCCCGGTGATGAACTTCTGAACGGCCCGCTCCTGCACCGGGCCCTTTTTGAGTTCCGCGCCAAGGAAACCCCAGGCATCCTTCATCACCCCGTGCGTCAGCTCGCTCGCCCGGCGGTGCCCAGACAACCCTTTCTCCCGCCAGGCCGCGGCGTAGAGCTGAACCACGTCAGCCGACGAAACCACCTCGACGCCCTGCGACCGCACGAACTCGATCGTGCCCGCGTCCACCACCCCCGCCGTCGGCAGCACCCCGCCCGGCGCATACTCCATCGCCACGCGGCGTCCGCCAAGCCCGGCGAGCAGCGCCGACACCTTTACCTGCATGTCCGCCCACCCTATGTACGTGCTCACGCCCATCCCCGCGGCGACAAACGACGACTCGTCGATCACCGAGCACAGGATCGTCGGGCTCCCACGCTGCGGCAGCAGCCACCACACGCGCCGTGTCAGGTGGAGCTTCTTCCCCACGATGCGCGCGATGATCGGGTTGTTGTTCCGGAAGTCGTACACCAGCCAGCCGTCGATCCGCTGGTCGGCCATGTAACGCTGCGCGTCGGAAAAGGGCATTGGTGCTCCGGCTGCCGGGAAGAGAACAGGAAGTGGACGCCAAGCGTATCGGAGTTCGTACGGATCGCTCGCCCGACGGTCCAGCCTAGCGTTGCAAAGACCGATGAACACCCGATAGGGCGCCAGGGCGGGCGCCCCTTCATCCGTGCCTCAGACTCTCAGAACACTCACCACCATGGCCAGCAACAAGAACCTCAACGAGCGCCCGGGCGACCGCTCAAACAACACCCCCAAGGGTGACAAGCCCGGCGGCGACGGCGCGCCGCCGCCCAACAAGCCCTCGCGCGGACTGCTCGGACTCGTCGCGGTGATCATGATCGCCGTCCTCTCCGTCCTGATCTTCACCACCAGCAGCCGCACCTCCAACGAGATCTCGTGGAAGGAGTTCGAGACACACTATCACGCCGGCAAGATCGCCAAAGACACGCTGAAGGTCACCGACAACGGGCTTGTCGCCGACCTCAAGACGGCGGACGCCCCCGGCGGCCCGCGCACGGTGATGGTCGTCTTCAACCCGCCCGAACGCGAGTTCTACCTCACGCAGATCAAGGAACTGACCGGCCTGGATGTCAAGGTGCAACCCCCCAGCGGCGTGTTCACCACCGTCCTGCTCAGCTGGCTCCCCTTGCTCATCATCCTCGGCCTGATCTGGTTCGTGCTCATCCGCGGCCTGCGCAACGCCGCCGGCGGACCCGGCGGCATGCTCGGCTCTTTCGGCAAGTCGCGCCACAAGGTGCTCATGCGAGAGAAGACCGGCGTCACCTTCAACGACGTCGCCGGCATCGACGAGGCTAAGAGCGAGGTGGAGGAGATCGTCCTCTTCCTCAAGAACCCCAAACGCTTTACCAAGCTCGGTGGGCGCATCCCCCGCGGCGTGCTCCTGGTCGGCGACCCCGGATGCGGCAAGACCCTCCTCGCCCGCGCCATCGCCGGCGAGGCCGACGTTCCCTTCTTCTCCATCAGCGGCTCCGACTTTGTCGAGATGTTCGTCGGCGTCGGCGCCAGCCGCGTCCGCGACCTCTTCAAGCAGGCAAAGGAAAACTCACCCTGCATCATCTTCCTCGACGAGATCGACGCCGTCGGCCGCCGCCGCGGCGGGGGCTTCTCCTCAGGAGGCCATGACGAGCGGGAGCAGACCCTCAACGCCATCCTGGTCGAGATGGACGGCTTCACCACCACCGACGGCATCATCGTCGTCGCGGCCACCAACCGCGCCGACGTTCTTGACCCGGCGCTCACCCGTCCCGGCCGCTTCGACCGCCAGATCGTGGTCCCGCTTCCCGATGTCAAGGGTCGCCTGGAGATCCTCAAGGTTCACGCCAAGAACAAGAAGCTGGCGCCCGCCGTCGATTTCGAACGCCTCGCCCGCGCCACCCCCATGTTCAGCGGCGCCGACCTCATGTCGCTGATGAACGAGGCCGCCATCGCCGCCACGCTCCAGGACAAGGACTTCATCGAGATGGAGGACCTGGAGGAGGCTCGCGACAAAGTCCGCTACGGGCGCGCCCGCAAGAGCCGCGTCCGCGAAGCCGAGGACACCCGCCTCACCGCCTACCACGAGGCCGGGCACGCCGTCCTTAACGCCCTGCTCCCCCACGCCGACCCGCTCCACAAGGTCACCATCATCCCGCGCGGCAACTTCGGCGGCGCCTCGTTCAGCCTCCCCGAAAAGGACAGGCACGGCTACGGCGCCAAGTACCTCGCCGCCCACATGCGCATCGGCTGCGGCGGCCGCATCGCCGAGGAGCGCGTCTCCGGCGAGTTCTCCAGCGGCGCTGCGGGTGACATCGCCTCCATCACCGGCATGGCCCGGACCATGATCGAGGAATGGGGAATGTCGCCGCGCCTCGGCTTCGTCCGCTACGCCGGCGAGGACAAGCGCAACTCCTACATCCCCGAGAAGGCTTTCAGCGACGAGACCGCCAAGATCATCGACGAGGAGGTCAAGCGTCTGGTCGACGAGGCCTACGCCGACGCGACGCGCCTGCTCACCGACAACTGGGAGAAGGTCGTCGCCGTCGCAGAGGCACTCATCAAGTACGAGACCCTCGAGGCCAACGAGGTTCACAAGCTCATGCGGGGCGAAACCCTCGGCAAGCCGACGATCCGCGACCTCTTGGCGCAGGAAGCCCGCAAGATCCCCCCCGCGCTCCCCGCGCAGCCCGCCAAGGACGGCGAGCCGGAACTGCCCCCCGGCGCCATGCCGACGCCCGCATAAGAGCCCCGTGCTTTCGGAAGCGGAGCGCACGATAGCCGGAAGTCAAGCAGCCCGCGTAGCGGCATCGATGCCTTGCCTCCCGCAAGCACAAGCGCGATGCCCAACCCGCAACCCACCACGCCCGGCAAACACCGGGCGTTTTCTTATCCCCTGTTGATCCCGCACGACCAACGCGCCCTCTATCCTCGCCCCATGCCCGCCCCCCGCAAGCAGGACTGGGGCCTCTACCCCACCGAGATCGACGGCACGCCCGCCTGGGTTACCGCCGAACTCTCGTTCGCCGAGCAGCCCGATCCCACGCGCCCGATCTTCATCCACGTCCGCTTCGCCCTCCCTGGCTGCAACGAGGAAGGTCTCCCGCAGGAGGACGGCCTCGCCCGTATCGAGCAGATCGAGGACGCCGTCCTGCCGCTGATGGAAGAACGCTTCAAGGCGGCCCACGTCGGCAGCATGTCCCACGCCTCCCAGCGCCACCTCTTCTTCTACGTCGCCAGCGACAAGGGGCTGGCCGAGGCTTTGCGTCCCGTCGCCGCGATGTTCCCCGACAGCGCCCCCAGCGCCATGAGCCGCCCCGACCCCTCGGGCGACATGTACACCCAGCTCATCCTCCCCGACGATTGGCAGAGCGAGTTCATCGAGAACCACCGCGACTGCGAAGCAGTCCTGGAAGAGGGCGACGACCCCGACGCCCCGCGCACCTTCATCCACCTGGCAATCTTCACCTCCGAGCTCGGGCGCGAGCGCTTCGCCGCCAAGGCGCGCGAGCTCGGGTACCGCGTGGGCGTCATCCCCGACCCTCCGACGACCGACACCGGCGACGAGGTCTTCCCCCTGAACTTCGAGCACACCGGCCCGACCGACCCGTTCGACCTCACCGAGCGCACCAGCGTCCTCAGCGACGAGATCACGGAGCTCGACGGCGAGTACATCGGCTGGGAGGCCGGCCCCTTCGACCCCTGACCTCCGACCGACGCGCCCCGCGCCGATACACTCACGCACGATGGCACGGATCCTCGACCTCTCGTCCATCAACCTCGCGTCGCTCTCGCAGAAGCTCGCGCGCCTCGACCACTACTACCAGGCCCGTTTCCGCAACCGCTTCGCACCCACCGTGCGCGCCCTCTCCCGCTTCATCCCCCCCGGCGCGCACATCCTCGACATCGGCGCCAACCACGGAAAGTTCGCCAAGAACTTCGCCCGCCTCCACGGAGGGTCCTGCACCGTCTGGTGCTTCGAGCCGCTGCCGTACAACTACACCCTGCTGCAGCAGATCGTCGGCGGCTTTCCCAACGTGCGCATCCACAAGGTCGCCCTCTCCGACAAGGCCGGCACCGCCGATTTCTACGTCCCGCTGCGCCCGTCCAAGCGCATCTCGCCCGGCGCCGGCCACCTCGGTGACGAGGCCCACAAAGACCACTTCGGCACCGCCACCGCCCACGACGTCGGCCGCATCACCGTCGCCACCGACACGCTCGACAACGTCGCGCAGCGCGGGGGCGCGACGCGCGTCGACTTCATGAAGATCGACGTCCAAGGCGCCGAACGCCTGGTCTTCCGCGGCGCCCGCGCCACGCTCACGAAGTTCAAGCCCCCCGTCTACTGCGAGATCACCCCCGGCCTCCCTCTCGCGCTGGGTGAGACCGCGCAGGGGAGCGTCGCCGAGCTCACCGGCCTGGGCTACCGCGTCTACGCGTTCCCCGAAGACGCCGCCGAACCGACCCTCATCGACGGCTTCAGGCCCGAGGTCCGCGACTACCTCTTCCTCCACCCCGAACGCGCAAACCCCTAGCCCTTCCGGTTACTCTTCCGCACCACGCCCACCACTCGTCCGCAAAGGAGCACCCATGCCCATCTACGTCGACGGCTTCGTCATCCCGGTCGCCAAGAAGAACCTCAAGGCCTACATGAAGATGGCCCAGAAGGCCTCGGCCGTCTTCAAGGAGCACGGCGCCATCGAGTACCGCGAGTGCGCCGCCGACGACATCGCCAACGGCTTCGGCACCCCCTTCACAAAGCTCGCCAAGCTCAAGCCCAACGAGACCGTCATCTTTTCCTGGGTCACCTACAAATCGAAGGCGGCCCGCGACAAGGCCAACGTAAAGATCATGAAGGACCCTCGCCTCGCCGCCATGATGGACCCCAAGAACATGCCCTTCGACATGAAGCGCATGACCATGGGCGGCTTCACCTGCATGGTCGACGAGTAGGCGTCAGAACGGCTGCCCGCGCGGCCGTCGCCGAGCCCGCACCAGCGGCCCCGACCGGCGCACCGAGGGCGGCCTCAGGCACCGAGAAGACCCAAACCCACCCCGGCACATCGTCGCGGAAGTCGTTGTCCGTCGTTACCACCAGCGTGCGCGATCCGTCCGCACGCCGCGGGCCCCACGTCAGCCCCTCGATCTTCTCCGGCATCGACTCCCCCGTGAGACCGTGCCGCAGGTCCAGCAGGTCGATCAGCGTCCGCTTCCTCACCGGACGCACCCCGTCGGGCAAACCCTTGCGCGGCAGCGCCCCGACTTCGCTCACGTCCGTCGCCCCCTCGACGTCGATGAGCACGATCCGCTTGTACCTGCAGATGATTCCCGTCGGCGCTCTCACGCTCGATGGTGAGGAACCGCGACCCGTCCACCGCCAGGATCTCGCTGCACCCCAGCGCA
This sequence comes from Phycisphaerales bacterium, assembly GCA_035626935.1. Lineage (GTDB taxonomy): Bacteria > Planctomycetota > Phycisphaerae > Phycisphaerales > UBA1924 > JAJTGZ01. The sequence goes on from DASPMT010000503.1 coordinate 7,803, forward strand.
ACATGGTCGAGCGGGTACACCACTTCCACCGAGCCGCCTCCGTCGACGCTCAGCCGCAGAAGCCGGATGTTGTAGCCCTCTCGCCCTCCATCCTGCGTCAGCGGACTCTGCGGCAGCGCCCACAGGCTCTTGGCGTCCGGAGTCACCGCCAGCCCTTCAAAGCCCGGTTGGCGACGCGACCGGAGCCGTTCTGACGGTCTTTATCGACCGCCCTAGCGTCCGGGCGCGCGATGCCGAACTTCGCCGGCGCCGGAATTACGCGGCGCCGGCCACCCTCCAGCCCGAACACACACAGCAGCGGACCGTACTCGTCGGCGACAAAGAGCTCGCTCCCCACCAGCCGAGCACCCTCCGGATCAAAGCGGAAGCTCTCGGATGCGTCGGACGCGTCGTACACGTTGCTGAGCCCCACCAGGCCGTACTTGCCGGCTCGCATCAGCGTCGTGCTCAACACGGTC
>DASPMT010000504.1:0-2835 GCA_035626935.1 Phycisphaerales bacterium
CCCGGCCCCTCCAGCGCCCGCTCAGGCGTGATCAGCCGCACCAGCGGGGAAACCAGCCAGTCCTCCATGGCCCGCAGGAACGGCTGCACTCCCTTGAACACATAGAGCACCCACGGCGCCGCCAGCCGGCACAGCTCGACCCGGTACCGAGCCGCGAGCACCTTGCTGACGATCTCGCCGATCAGCGTCATCAGCAGCAGGTTCACCACGCCCACGATGACCTGCACCAGCGTGCTCTCGCTCGCCATCAGCGCAAGGCTCGTGAGCACGAAGTACGCCGTGCTCGCCGCCATGGTTACAAACAGCACCAGCACCAGCAGCGTCCGAGGCCGCGCCAGCAGGTAGCTCACCGCCGACGCCGCACGAGGGCTCAGACGCTTGAGCCGCAGCCGGTCGTGGTAGGTCAGGCTGAACAGCGCAGTCTCAACCCCCGACGCCGCGGCGACGACCGCCAACGGCACGGGCAGGGGCAGCAGAATGGAGATCGCTTGAAGTTCCAGGATCGATCCTTGCAGTCAGTCTTCCACTTACCGCGGGGAAGACGCCCGCCGGCGTTGCGTCGGGCGGACGAGCGCCGTCTTGTTCTTACTCGCCTTTGTCCTTGCCCGTTCCAAACCTTTTCCCCTCACAGCTCCCCGATCTGCTCCAGCATCCGCTCGATGTACCGCCACGCGTTCAGCTCCTGGCGTATCGCCGCCAACGTCTTCCCGTCCGGCCTGCCGCCGGTTCCGCCAAACAGCGCACCGACCCTCGCAACGTGTCCGTCGCGTTCCCGCTCCGCCCATACGCGCCACTTCTCGATCCCCGCAGAATCCCGGCGCGCCGCCGCGGCCTCGAGTTCCTCACGCGCCTCCATCATCGACATGAGAAACCCGTCGGGCAGCCCGCGGTTCACCTCCTTGCTCGGCCCCCCCAGCCGTGCAAGAAGAAGGTTGGCGCGTGCCTCGGGATCGCTCAGCGCCATCTTTGCCGCGTTCAGGGCCGCATCTTCGCTCTCCTCCGCCCCGGCGTCACCCCCTCGGCTCCTCGCCTTTGCCAGGTAGGCCGCGCGCACCTCACCCGGCGTCAGGTTGAACCTCGCATCTACTCCCAGCAGATCGAACGCGTCGGGCACACGCGAGGATACCCTCATCGGACATGGGTTCCCCCCCCCACCCCGGCCACCAACCCGCGCGCCACCTGGGCATTGTCGCCGTCAGCCCGGAGGGGAGCAGCCTTTTCTACCGCGAGTTCTTCCGGCGCGCCGAAGCGCGCCAGCGCGCCGGCGGCGCCGGGTTCACCGTGCCGCGTCTCACCCTCCACAACGAACCGTTCGCCGCCTATCTCACCGCGGTCGACGCGGGCGACTGGCAGACGGTTGGCCAGCTCCTGGCTGAGAGCGCCAAGCGTTTGCTCGGCGCGGGCGCGGACCTGCTGGTCGTGCCGGACAACCTGATGCAGTTCGGCGTCCAGCTCGCCGAGGGCAAGAACACCGGCCAGGTTCCCTGGCTCAAGATGACAGACGCCGTCGCCGACGCGGTCATCGCCGACGGGCGCACGGCCGTCGGGATCATCGGGACCCGCCTGGTGATGGAGGGCTCGACCTACCAGACTCTCCTTGGCATCAAGGGCGTCAAAGTGATCGCGCCCACATCCGACGACGCCCAGATGATCGATGACATCATCTTTGACGAATTGGTTCACGGCATCGTCAATCCGGCCAGCCGCACCAAATGGCAGGCCGCCATCGACCGCCTCACAGCTCGCGGGGCCCAAGGCGTGATCCTGGCTGCCACAGAGGCGCCGCTCCTCCTTTCGGCCGCCGACACGCCACTCCCCATCTACGACTCGATCGCCCTTCTGGCCGATAGCTGCGTCAAGCGCTGCACCGCCGGTGCGCCTTGACGGTCAACGCCCCGCTCCCAGCCCACCCCATCGGTGTCCGGCACACAACCATGAAACTCCATCTCGCCATTCTCGCCACCGTTCTCTTGTTCACCGCGTGCACGCAGAACATCTCGGACACTGACGTTGACAACGCCGCCCTCACCCTCTCTCAGCTCCGCAAGGTCACGGCGGCGGACACGAAGGGGACCACACTGCTCATCGATGCTCGTACGCCCGGCGAGTACAGCGCCGGCCATATTCCCGGCGCAGCCAACCTCTCCGTCGCGCAGGTGAGTGGGGTCGAGGGCGCGACCGATCCGCGCCTGCTCCGGTACAAGACGCTGATCGTTTACGGCAACGACCCCGCTTCGATCACGGCCAAATCACTCGGCAAACGCCTCATCGCCACCGGATACAAGGATGTGCGGTTCTTCCCCGAAGGCTTCGCCGGCTGGCAATCAGCCGGCCTTCCGATCGAGAAACCCCCAGCTCGCTGACGGACGATCGCCAAGCGAGCAACCGCGCGATCGAGGGTTTTTCCCGACCACACATTCAGGGCAAAACACCCACGCTCCGGCGCGATTGCTGGGGCTTGGTTTTGTTAGACTGCATACCCTTACTCCACGTGGACGGCCGCTTGCCGACCACGTGCTCTCGTGTGGTTCACTCAAACTGTGGCGGAAACAAGGCCCGCCACCTCTACGTCCGCTTCGGCACCCTTACTCCCACGCCTTCCCCGTCGGCGAACCGGCCGAACCCAGTCGGCCATCTTGGAGTTCCGATGCCCATCACAACCGCCTACACCGCCAAGATCACCCACCTCCAGATCCTCCGCGAGGACGGCACGCTCGATCCCGCCATGGCCCAGCCAGGCGGCGGCGGTGACCCGTCGATCATGACCGACGAGCAGGTGCTGTTCGCCTACACGAAGATGATCGAGTGCCGCAACCTCGACGAGACCGCCTTCAA
>DASPMT010000505.1:0-9602 GCA_035626935.1 Phycisphaerales bacterium
CTCGCAGGAGGCGGGCCCAGGTCGGGCGCCAGCCGCACGGGCGCCTCTCCCCCGCGGCGGCCGCCGACGGGAATGGCCGCGATCGGCTGCGCGATGATCGACCATCGGTCGCGGTCGCCGCTGCCCCCCGGTGCACGCCCCCCCCCCGACACCATCGCCGCCAGCCAACGGTCCTTCGGCCATGCCGCGAGCACCTGCTCGACCGTCGTGTTCCAGGACAGCTTCTCGATCCGCGCGGCGTGGGTCGTGGTGGTGGACATTCGGCCGCATCGTACGGAGAACAGACGGGCGGTCGAGCCGTCGGCGCTCCGTCCAAACCCTCGATCCGACGGGCCCGGCCTCCTAGTATTCAGCGCACTGTGCGCGGGAGCCTGCGCGAGCGGGTTGCAATCCTCGTACCGCACGAACTTTCCCCGAACAGAGGCCCTCAATAGGGCCCACTGCTCAGGTTCTGCTGGAGCCCTCAATGCCCTCTGCAACGAAGAACCCCCCCTCGGTCAACGGCACGCACACCAACGGGACGGGCGCCGGCAACGGCAAGATCCAGATCACCGGCAAGGCGACGCCGAGCAAGCTCCAGGCCCACAAGATGGTCTTCTACTTCGGGAAGACCCGCGTCGACGGCGAGATGAGCCAGAAGCTCCTCCTCGGCGGCAAAGGCGCCAACCTCGCCGACATGTGCAGCATCGGGCTCCCCGTACCCCCCGGCTTCACCATCACCACCGAGACCTGCGCCGCCTACTACCGCGCCGGCCAGCGCCTCCCCGTCGGCCTGATGAACGAGGTCCACAAGTACGTCAACATGCTCGAGAAGGAGACCGGCAAGAAGTTCGGCTCCCCCGACAACCCCATGCTCGTCTCGGTCCGCTCCGGCGCCGCCGTCAGCATGCCGGGCATGATGGACACGATCCTCAACCTCGGCCTCACCGACCAGGCCGTCGAGGGCCTGGCGGTCAAGACCAGGAACAAGCGCTTCGCATACGACGCCTACCGCCGCCTCATCAACATGTTCGGCGACGTCGTCATGGGCGTCGGCCACCACAAGTTCGAGGACGCCTTCAAGCACATCAAGGCCAAGTACAAGGCCGCGACCGACAACGACGTCCCCACAGACGGCATCGTCGAGCTCTGCGAGATGTACAAGGAGGTCTTCCGCAAGCACGTCGGCGAGGTCTTCCCGCAGAACCCCTTCAAGCAGCTCGAGCTCGCCATCGAGGCCGTCTTCAAGAGCTGGAACGGCGACCGCGCCATCAGCTACCGCCGCATCCAGGGGATCACCGGCCTGCTCGGCACCGCCGTCAACGTCCAGGTCATGGCCTTCGGCAACATGGGCGACGACTCCGGCACCGGCGTCGGCTTCACCCGCAACCCCGCCACCGGCGACAACAGGTTCTACGGCGACTTCCTCATCAACGCCCAGGGCGAGGACGTCGTCGCCGGCATCCGCAGCCCCAAGCTGATCGACGAGATGCCCAAGTGGAACAAGAAGGTCTACGACGAGCTCCACAAGATCAAGGCCAAGCTCGAGAAGCACTACAAGGACATGCAGGACATCGAGTTCACCATCGAGCAGGGCAAGCTCTACATGCTCCAGACCCGCACCGGCAAGCGCACCGGCGCCGCCGCGGTCAAGATCGCCTGCGACATGGTCAAGGAACGCCTCATCACCGAGAAGGAGGCGCTCGTCCGCATCCCCGCCGGCGACCTCACCCAGCTCCTGCTCCCGATGTTCGACCCCACCAAGCGCAAGGTGGCCCCGGTGCTCACCCGCGGCATCGCCGCCAGCCCCGGCGCCGCAGTCGGCAAGATCTCCTTCACCGCCGCAGACGCCGTCGACCGCCGCGCCAAGGGTGAGAAGGTCATCCTCGTCCGCGAGGAGACCAGCCCCGAGGACGTCGAGGGCATGCACTCGGCCACCGGCATCCTCACCTCCACCGGCGGCCGCGCATCGCACGCCGCCGTCGTCGCCGTCGGCTGGGGCAAGCCCTGCGTCGTCGGCGCCGGAGACATGGTCATCGACGTCAAGGCCGGCACCGTCAAGATGGGCGGCAAGACCCTCACCCGCGACGACGCGATCTCCATCGACGGCTCGACCGGCGAGGTCATGTTCGGCGCCCTGCCCACCATCGAGCCCGACAAGCTCGGCGGCGACTTCGCCACCATCATGCGCTGGAGCGACAAGTACCGCACGCTCGACATCCGCACCAACGCCGACACCCCGAGCGACGCCCGCAAGGGGCGCGAGTTCGGCGCCGCCGGCATCGGCCTCTGCCGCACCGAGCACATGTTCTTCGAGGGCGAGCGCATCAAGGCCATGCGCGAGATGATCCTCGCCGCCGACGAGGGCGCACGCCGCAAGGCCCTTGAGAAGCTCCTCCCCTACCAGCGCGACGACTTCGTCGGCATCTTCACCGCGATGAAGGGCCTCCCCGTCACCATCCGCCTCATCGACCCGCCGCTCCACGAGTTCGTGCCCCACGAGGAGAAGGCCCAGGCCGAGCTCGCCAAGAAGATGGGCCTCACCCTCGAGAAGGTCCAGCAGCGCATCGCCCAGCTCCACGAGGCCAACCCGATGCTCGGCCACCGCGGCTGCCGCCTCTGCATCACCTACCCCGAGATCCTCGAGATGCAGGTCCGCGCCATCGTCGAGGCCACCCTCGACTGCGTCGCCAACGGCATCCGCGCCATGCCCGAGATCATGATCCCCCTGGTCGGCACCGTGAAGGAGCTGGAGGTCCTCAAGGCCCAGACCTGCGCCGCCATCGAGGCGGTCAAGAAGGAGAAGGGCTGGCAGAAGCGCATCGACATCCCCATCGGCACGATGATCGAGGTCCCCCGCGCCTGCGTCACCGCCGACGAGATCGCCGCCGGCAGCACCGGCGGCGGCTGCGCCGAGTTCTTCTCCTTCGGCACAAACGACCTCACCCAGATGACCTACGGCTTCAGCCGCGACGACATCGGCACCTTCCTCCCCGACTACCTCCGCCAGGAGATCCTGCCGGGCGACCCGTTCGTCTCCCTCGACACCACCGGCGTCGGCGCCCTGGTCGAGATGGGCGTGCAGAAGGGCCGCGCCGTCAACGACAAGCTCAAGATCGGCATCTGCGGCGAGCACGGCGGCGACCCCAAGTCCGTCCACTTCTTCCACAAGGTCGGGCTCGACTACGTCTCCTGCTCCCCCTTCCGCGTCCCCATCGCCCGCCTCGCCGCGGCCCAGGCGGCCATCATGTACGAGGCCAAGAAGTCCTGAGTCACCAGCGATGAGTCGTGAGTGAAAGACACAAGGCCCGGGCGCCCGCCCGGGCCTTTTCACTTGCCGCACTCGGGGCACTTCGCATCAACGCCGAGCCCCGCGAGCGAATAGCCGCACTTGCCGCACGCGCCTGTATCCGCCCTCCGCCGCGCGACGATGCCCGAGCGGAGGAGCGGCACGCCCGCGGCCCAGAGAACGAATGGGATGGGCCAGAGGGGCACGAATATCGATCTCATATTCCCCGACGCGTAGAACTCCCAAGACCACAGAATCGGTTGCCGATGTGATTCGGTGACCATTCCTTCGTGGAGGCGCGGGTGTTCTTGAATTGATAGTGAGGTGGCCACTCCAGCGCAACCACCCGACAACTGAAAGACAGTTCGTTGGGGCGTCAGGTAGAAGAGCCGCCATTTCAGAGACCACGCCCACGCCCCGGCCACGAGCAGGCCGAGGGCGATGAGGGTCCAGCCGAAGAGCCGCCGCTTGCGACCGACTCGTTTGCTGGAGTGTTCGTCGTTCACGTCGGCACCGCTCCCGCCTTCCCGCACTCAGGGCACGCCGCCCCGTCCCCAAGCCCCGCGAGCGAGTAGCCGCACTTCGCGCAGTTCCCGGCCATCGCCCTCCGCCGCGCGACGATCCCCGAGCGGAGGATCGGCACGCCCGCGGCCCAGAAGAGGAGGGGGATGGGCCAGAGAGGCGCGACCCATTCCACAGACGTGTCGAAGTCGCCCAACGTCACGGATCTTGAGACAAACACCAGATTGCACGATTCGAGAGGGCATCTGTGGTGTCCCGGGTGACACTCCGCCGTCCAGATGCATCGCTGCCCCGACCATTGCTGCTCGTACAGAAACCAGGCGTTCTCGCGCTCCTCGGCAAACCGTTTGTAGTGGGCATGATCAAAGCCAAACTCGTGGTTGATGCAGGTGTAACTCACCCCCACGCGGCCCCGGTCAATTGCCACTGCACCATATCCGAATCCCCACCACCCACTCGCCCACCACACCCCCGCCACAAGCAGGCCGAGGGCGATGAGGGTCCACCCGGTAACCCTCCGCTTCCGGCCGGCGCCGCCCCTCTTCACGCTTGCCTTTTCCGCCTTGTCCGTCACGACGCCAGTCTACTGGAAGAGCAAAGGCGACAGAGGCGGCGAAACGTGGCAAGAAAGGCAATGCAGGCCGGCCCGTGTGGAACGGAGCGGAGCGAAGGAGAACCGGAAGTCAGGGTGTAGCGGTCTGCAAGACCGCCAACCTTGTTCTGCCCCCGCCCCCGCACCCCCCCCGCCGCCGGAGAAAGACACACGGGCAACGCAAGCCGTTGTCCGCGCCACCCGGTGGAGCAGGCTCGGCCCGCCCACCCGCCGCTGCGCGCCACCCCATGTCTCTTCAACTGCTGTCACCCATGTGCCTTCACTGAACAAAGAGCGAGAGTCGTGGCACGGAGGTCGGGCACTCTCTCGCCGAAAGGAGACCCTGCCAAGTCGGCGCACCGACTTGGCAGGGTTCCAGAACTTGCCTACCTGTCGCTGACCACCTCATTTCTTCTTGTCGTTGCGGTGCTCAGTGCCGTGCCCCGGCAGCGGGAGACGCTCACGTTGTGTGGTTGTGGGGCGGCGTTCTGCCTCCCTCAACGGGATGAACTCGCCGGTGCGGGAATCGCGGGCTGCGATACGGCTTTCGGGCTTCTTAGACATTTTCAGGCTCCAAAATGGGATGAAACCCCGGCACCAACGTGGTGACGGGAAATGGCCGAGCGACAGCCTCCGCCGGCGCTCGGCCAGGTCGTTGTCAGCTGCGCGCCCGGACCCAGAACGCGAAGGGCTTGCCGTCCTTACGCCGCATCAGTTTTCCACTGATGTAGTGCTTGACGGTCATGCAGAAAACCAGCCTCCACCCGGGCCGGTGACGGGGGTACCTGCCATGGTTTTCCATGGTGGTCCTCCAAAGGGCCTTGTGCGTGCCAGCGTTCTGTGCTAAGATGGTGTGGTTAGGGAGGCACCATTGCACAGGTTGCGCCGCCATCGCTGGTGGCCAGTCAGCAGTGGTCCAGAACTTGCAGGCCGCACGAGATTGCCGTCTCGCGCGGCCTGCTTCATTTCATAGTGAGGCCCGCTTTCGATAGATGGCAGGGCGTTTGCCTTTACCTTGGGCAACAACAACGAGCTTGCCGTCGGAGGCTCCAGCCGCTCTGCTAACGAGCTTCGCGAGTACACCCGTACCCAAGGTGTATTCCAGATGGGGGTACCGGTTCGAAATGAAGAGCCTCAACTCGGCGGTAGTGAACTCCCGCGGAGGCATCTCGACCAGCGCCTGCTGCACTGCATCCCGCAGCGTGAACTCCACCGGGCTGGTCCCCATGAGGTCTTCCAAGGCCGGTGCAGCAAACTGGCCCGGCTCGCTCAAGGCATCCAGTGCTCGCCGAATACGAGCCGTCTCCTCAGCTAGGCGGCTGAGCTGGCCCTCCAGAAATGCCCGGGTTTCTGCTACCGCGTCCATGTCGTGAGTGTACCGTATCGGGCGCGATTAATTCCGGCTTTTGGAAGAAAATTGTGGTGTACAATCTGTCGGATACACCATAGGTTGCGCAAATCCATGTTTTTCAGGCACTTGCGCCCCAACAAACTCCTTGCTTTTGTACCATAGCTGCCAAGCCGGTCTCGATTTGGGGCCACGGTTTGTCGGGCACGCCCAACTGGTACTGCGTCAAGGCCACTCAGCGGGGTGGCACGGTCAATGGCTCTGTATTGGCCGTGTGCGTTGGCCTCAAAGCGGGCGTGGCCGTGCCACCCCGTGATCCTCCTGTTCCTGTGGCTCCCATCCCTCGTGGGTGTCCCCCCAATCCGGGCTGCGTGGCGCCACATGACGCGGCCAAACCAAAGCTTGCCAAGGCCGTGCGTTGCCAATCGTCGGCCAAGCCTCGTCGATCACAGGCCAGCGATCGTCGCCCTTTGCGGATGGACTGGGAGGTGTGCGTCCTCGCGGCGAACGATTGTCGGCCTGCGCGGGCGGATCGCAGGCCGCGAGTTGGCGATCGTTGGCCAAGAGTTGGCCCGCGCGGCGGAGGAGTTGGCGGTCGGCGGCCATTGGACCGCGCGGCGACCGCCCTGTTTCGGGGAGTTGGCGGGGACGGGCGAAGGATTCTGGGCAGAGGTGCAACGCGTGTTGATGCTCGCGGGGACATGGCCACACCGTGTTAACGCGCGTTCGAAGCGAGGTGACAATATGTGTTGAATGGCCATAAGGCCTTTTGTCAATATTGCATAGAACCTAAATCATGCATCAAGTCGTGCCGATGCCGGTGCGGCCTGCCCGGCCCTTTCCGTCGCTCTTCTCCGCGCGTGTTGCGCCGGAGCGGGAAGGGGCGGGCGGCACACCCGGAGTCTCACCATGTCTCAAGCCGTGCCCAGTGACAACGACGCCCTGCTCGTGTTCGGCAACGACCACGCGCCCGTCTTCATTACAAACGCCGTCGCCATCGGCCTCACCGTGGCGCAGGCCAACGCGTTCGACACCGCAAACAAGGACATGCAGGCCGCGTGGATCGCGTACAACAAGGCCAAGCAGGGGCTCAAGGACGCCGCCAACGCGTGGAAGGACGCCCGCGGCGACTTCCGCACCCTCGCCGTCGCCGACTGCGGGCTCATCAAGAACTTCGCCGAGCGGCAGCCGAACCCCGCACACATCTACGCGCTGGCGCAGATCCCCGCGCCCTCGCCGCGCACCCCTAGCGTCCCGCCCGCGACGGCCACCGACCTGCGCGCCACGCTCGACACCGAGACGGGCGAGCTGACGGTGCGCTGGAGCGCCACGCAGCCCAAGAGCGTCAGCGGCGTCGTCTACCAGGTGCAGCGCGTGCTCGGCTCGGCCGGCACCTTCGCCACCGTCGGCCTGACGGGAACCAAGTCATTCATCGACGCCAGCATCCCCGCCGGGACCGCCCGCATCCAGTACCGCGTGATCGGCCAGCGCGGCGGGCTCGTCTCCCCCGCCAGCGCCGTCCTTGACGTCCGCCTCTCCACCAACGCGGCGGGCGAGGTCAGCATCGCCAGCATCAAGATGGCGGCGTGAAAGGCGCAGCGATGAGTCACGAGCGATGAGCGATGAGTAAAAAGGCCAAGACCCAAGGCCCCGGGCGGGAGACGCCTGGGGTCTTTTCGTTTTCTGGATTCCTTCGTTCAACCGGGCGCAGCCGCCGTTCTCGATCCCGGGGCGGGTGGGATCAGCTTGCGCGGCGGGCGGCCCGGCCAGGTTCGAAGGACCGGGTGGCACGGGCAAGGGGCTCTGACCTTGCCCGTGTGCCTTGAACGTCCCCGTCCACGGCCAAGCCCAAAGCGGCTTGACCGTGCCACCCCCCAAACGTTCAGCCGAGGCGTCTGTCCCACTCTCCTACCAGCTTGACGAAGTCCACCCCCAGCGCCTTGCACCAGTCGCGGAGGAGGACCGGGTCCATGATCCGCTCCCCAAGCTCGAACTTGCTCACTGAGGACTGCGTGATCTTGAGCTTGGCCGCAAGCTCGGTCTGTTGAACCCCGGTCCGTCGGCGACCCTCCCGGAGCAGTTCAAGAAGCTCCTCGTAGTCGTTGGAATAGATCGTCTTGCGGCGTTTGGACTTGGCCATGGCCGCCAGCTTGCAGGCCACGATGGCATAGTCCATATAGGACTACCATTGCGAATCGGCGGGTTCGCGACGGTCGTGAGTGACCCGTCTCGAACCGGCGTCGGAGGATCGGCGGGTGTTCCGCTGACCATCCGGCCCGCACCCCCTCTCAAAGAGGAGCCTCGCATGCGTCGAATTCGCTCTCGTTCCGCGTTCGCAACCGTTCTTGCCCTGCTCGGTCTTGCCGGGCAGACCCTCGGCCAGACCGGCATCCCGACCGCCTTCCAGCAGACCACGTGCAGCACCTACGTGGCGAATCAGAGCTGGATCATGATGGCGTGCGGTCAGGGCACGAGCTTCGCCACCCTCGTCGGCCACGACGCGGCGACCGGCACCGTCAAAGAGATGGCGACGGTCGCGGACTACACGATGATGGGCAAGAAGGCCATCGAGACGTACACCGAAGCGATCTTCCTCATCGACGACGTGAACGCCCGGGTCTTCATCGGCTCCGGCACGTTCAGTTCCTACGCCGCCGTGCTGAAGGTGCAGAACGCCTGCAACCAGACGGGCTTCGCGACGGGCACGGTGATCAACGCGGAACTCAACGTCAACGGCGAGTCGTCGGGCGCGGTCTACTTCGTCCCCCACTCGTTCCACTTCGACGAGAAAGAGGCGGAGAAGGCCGCGGCGGCCCTCTCCGCCGACGACCCGGGTGAGACGGGCGACTATCCGCCGAACATGCTTCCCGATCTGACGCTACCGCGGAACCCCAACCCCGACACGTTCCTGCCCGGCAAGTACATCCCCGGCCCCAACGCGCCCGACGACCACGCCGAACGGGCGCGCATCTGCTACGACAACTACCGCGCGGCCTGCCGCACCGCGTTCACGAATTACAAGAACACGCTGGCCAACGTGCGGAACAACAGGCTGAGTGCGTCCGGCACCGGCGCAGCGGTCGGCATGGCTGTCGGAGGCGGCGCTGGCCTGATCGTGCTCGGCTTTGCATGCCTGTTCCTCGGCCCGCCCGGGTGGGCAACAGCCGCAACGGTCGTGTCGATCGGTGCTGCGGCCGGAGGGACGGGCGGCGCGATCGCCGGACCGACAATCGCCATCGCCGAAGCGAAACAGGCGGCCATCATCGTCCTCAAGAATGACACGGATTCAGCGCTTGCCGCTTACAAGAAGTGCCTTGAAGCAGCCGGTTACATCCCCAATCCTTTCTACCCATGAAGGGAAGTTCGGCCAAGATGACTACAAGGGGCGGCGGTCCGGCGATTGTGGACCGCCGCCTTTGGCTGCTCGCGCCGATCGCGCCGCTGTTCTTTATCTTGTTGTTTCTGATCGGCAAGTTCGCGCCGCCCGGCTGGAACCACCTTGCCTTCATCGTGGTGCTGATCCCGGTGTCGGCGCTCGCCTGGTGCCTCTGGACGTTCTACTTCGTGTGGCGTTTGGCCCGCACCGCCATCCGGACCGGCGGCATGGTCTGCGGGAACTGCGGGCACGTGCTGCGCGGGAGCCCGGGCAAGGTCTGCCCCGAGTGCGGGGTGGAGCGGCCCAGCGACAGCGAGCTTCGACGCGCGTGGTGGCGGTGGGCGCCGCTCTTCCGCCCGTTCCGGTACTCGCGCTGGTCCGTCAAGGGAAAGCTGCGGCGACGCCTGCTGCTGAAGCCCGTGCCCAACGCGGCCGTGCATTGAAGTCGCACGTTCACCGCCGCGCCGGTCGCCCGCTGACACCCCCCCCCCGCTCC
>DASPMT010000506.1:0-2216 GCA_035626935.1 Phycisphaerales bacterium
CCGCCCTCCCCCAGGCCGGCAACGCGCCCATTGCTTTCGAGATCAAGGCGATCGCAGAGCTTTGAGTTCAATAGCTGGAAAGAAGGACTCAAAGCACTCGAGGAACACGCAGAAAGCTCCTGCTCCTTCTTCGAGGCCTTCGAGTCCTTTCTTTGCCTCTTCGAGTCTCTAGCCTTACTGCACCGTCCGCAGCACCGCCCGCACAGGGCTCGCGTCCCACCCGACCATCCTCAGCGGCAGCGCGATCAACTCATACAGGCCCGCCGGCACGCCGCGCAGCGCCAGCCCCTCCAGGATCTGCATGTCTCGGCGCGCGATCGCTTTGTGCGCCGGCAAGTCCTTCGACTCCTGCAGGTCCACGCTCGGCGTGTCCACCCCCACCGTCACCACGCCCGACGCGGCAACAGCCGGGTCCCCTGCGCTCACGTTCGCCGCCGCAAGAAACTCCACAAGCTCGGGCGAGAGCCCCGCAAAGTCCTGGTTCCAGCTCTCAAAGTCAGGGAACGTCCCTGTCCGGATCAGCACCCGCGGCGCCTCAATCCCGCCCCGCGGCAGCACAAGATCCTCCACGCGCACCCGCGTCCCTCGGTTCACCGGTGCATCCACCACCTGGCACCGCCCGAGGAAGTACGCCAGCGATCGCTCGCCAACCCCCGGCGCCGGGTGGCTGTAGTGGTTCGGCCCGTCCGCGTGGGCGCCAAGGTGCAGCGTTGCACGGATCGCCGAGAGGGTGATGTTCGCCCCCTCTCCCATGTCGCACACCATCTCGCGCGACACCGGGGTGTCGCCCGGCCACACGTTCGTTCGCACCGAGATCACCGGGGAGATGTCGTAGATCACGGCCGCTCTCCCGGCCCACCGGCGCTCCACTTCATCCCCACCAGCAGGCCTGCAAACACGCCGGCGAGGATCGCCCATCCGGCGAACCACGTCACGAGCGAGAGCAGCAGCCCCACAATGAAGACACCGCACGCTACTACGACGAGGATGAGCCGGTCGAACCGCCGTCCCGCCTCAAGCGCCTCGGTGTACGGCACGGTCGAGAAGCTCACCAGCTCGTACCGCGAAGGGAACGACGCCGGCGCGGCGCCCTGGACGGCGTGCTCAAGCTTCTTCTTCCACAGGAACACCCTGCTCCCCACTTTGTCGCGCATCTCAACGAAGTTCTCAAGGGCCATCTGCGCGATCGCGTCGGCGTTCGGCTTCCGTACCCGCTGGCAGTCGTCCACCGCGGCCCTGACGTCGGCGCCGTGCCGCTGCAGGCACTCGGCCAGCACCCGCACGTCCTCGAACGCCGCGTTCATCCCCTGGCCGAAGAACGGCACGATCGCGTGCGCAGCATCGCCGATCACCGCGACCGTTCCCCGCTCACCGTGCCGCGCCCAGGGCCGGCACCGCACCGTCACCAGCGACCCGACGGGGTTCTCCAGGAAGTCCTCCACCAGCGTCGGCATCAGCGGCACCGCGTCGGGGTAGTTGCGCTCAAAGAACGTGCGCACCGCGTCCGCCGTCGTCAGCCCGGCGAAGCCGTGCGGCCCTTCGAACGGCCAGAAGAGCGTGCAGGTGAAGCTCCTGTCCGGGTTCGGCAGCGCGATCATCATCGCGCTCCCCCGCGGCCAGATGTGCAGCGCGTTCGGGTCGAGCGCAAAGCCGCCGTGCGGGCCCGCGCCTTGCGGCAGGGCAGGGATGTGCAGTTCCTTGTACCCGTGACCCAGGTAGCTCTGGCTGTACTCGAACCGGTCGGTCCTCTGCAGCGCCCCGCGCACCGCGGAGAACGCGCCATCGGCGCCGATGACAAGGTCGGCAGACAGCCGCTCCTCCATCCCCGCCGCGTTGACGAACACAGCCGTGCACGACGGCACGTCGACGTCCACACACCGCCGTTGGAACAGCAGCGTTACGTTCTCGTGACAGGCCGCCGCGTTCAGCAAGGCCAGGTTCAGCCCGCCGCGCGAGATCGAGTTGATGACGTGCTCCGGGCGCGAGCCGTACGGCTGAAACACCAGCGTCGGGTTCGGTTCAGCCGCGTGCATGATCCGACCCCGCATCGGGATCGCGTGCCTGAGCACCTCGTCCTTCAGACCCACGCCGTCCAGCGCCCACAGCCCGCGAGCCGACAGCGCCAGGTTGATTGACCGGCCGCCTTGATACCCCGCCACACGCGGGTCCCCACGCCGTTCCGCCACCGTTACGCCGTAGCCAAGCTTCGCAAGGTA
>DASPMT010000507.1:0-6763 GCA_035626935.1 Phycisphaerales bacterium
CCCGCAACGCGGTTCAGGCGTTCGAGCAGGCGATCCCGGTGCGCGAAGGCGCCAAGGCCGACGCCCAGATCGGCCTCGACCTCCTCGCCGCCGTTACCGGCGGCACGCCTGCTCTCTATAACGCCGCGAACATCCGCGCCCAGATGGCCGCCGAGTCACCCGCCCTTGCCGACCTCGCCGCCGCCGTCAAGCCCGCGACGACGGTCACCGAGCTCACGGCGGACATGGCGATGGTCGAGCTCTAAGTGCGACAACGTTCGTGCGAAGCTGACCGTCGGCGACGGTCCGACGTGGCCGCAGGGAGCCAATCACCCACTATTCGCTCCGAATACCCTCCGCCACGATGCCCGACCCGTCCGCCAAGCCGACCAAGCGCACCTTCGCCGCCCCCACTGGCACGCGCGACCTCTACCCCCTCGAGCTCGCCCGCCGCCGCTGGATCGAGGACAAGTGGCGCAAGGTCGCCGTCCGCCACGGCTTCGACGAGATCGACGGCCCCACCTTCGAGCACACCGAGCTCTACACCGCCAAGAGCGGCGACGGCATCGTCGGCGAGATCTTCAGCACCTTCAGCGGCAAGGACCCCGACGCCGTCAAGGAGATGGGCGCCCGCCTCGCCGCCGGCGAACGCGGCGCCATCGCCCCCTACGCCCTCCGCCCCGAGTTCACGCCGACGCTGGCCCGCATGTTCGCCGCGCGAGGCGGCCAGTTCCCCAAACCCTGCAAGTGGTTCTGGCAGGGACCGTGCTATCGCGCCGAACGTCCGCAGCGTGGGCGACTACGCGAGTTCTGGCAGTGGAATTGCGACATTCTGGGCAGCGACAGCGCTATAAGCGATGCGGAACTTTTGGCTGTCTGTATCGACCTTCTCGCTTCCTGCGGGCTCCGTCCCGGACAAGTGCAGGTCCGACTCAATGACCGTTCGATTGCTGGGATCATCCTTGCTGAAGTTGGCATCCCCAACGAGCAGTACTCCCAGGTTCTAGACCTGCTTGATCGACGTTCAAAGCTATCTGCAGAGGAGTTTGCATGGCAAGCAGGCAAACTAGGTGTAGGACGAGAACAAGTCGAAGCCGTTGTTGGCTACTTCGATCAACTGGCTACTGCAGGCTTTGAGCGCGTAATGAGTGAGATGTTCCCCGGCGACGATACAGATCAGATAGTCACAGATCGCATGTACGAGCTTTCCAACCGGCTCGATGATGCTGGCTTAGCGGAGTGGTGGAAATTCGATCCCACTATCGTCCGCGGCCTCGCCTACTACACCGGCATGGTCTTCGAAGTCATCGTCGACGGCGAGCGCGCCGTCGCGGGCGGCGGCCGCTACGACAACCTGATCGAGACCTTCGGCGGCCCCCCCACCCCCGCCGTCGGCTTCGGCATGGGCGACGTCGTCCTCTCCCTCGTCCTGCAGGACAAGGGCCTCATGCCCAGCGACAAGCAGATCGCCGCAGACCTCGGCCTCCGCCCCAACGCCTTCGTCATCAGCAACGGCCAGCCCGAGAGCGACGCCGCCGTCGGCCCGATGCTCGCCGCGCTCCGCCGAAAAGGCATGCACGCCCGGCGCAGCTACAAGAGCACCAAGAACGTCGGCAAGCTGCTGCAGGACGCCGCCGCCAGCGGCGCCCGCTACGCGGTGATCATCGAGTCCGCCACCGAGGTCACCCTCAAGGACATGGACGCCAACACCCAGGACAAAGGCCCCGCGTCCGAACTGCTGGCGCGCATCAAGCCATAAGAGCCTCGTGCGCAAGCACGAGCGCGATGCCCGCCCGAGTCAGGCCGCGGCCACGTCATCGACTTTGGCGCCTCCGATCGGCCTCTCCCCGTCTGCCCTGGCGCCTGTGATCCCCATCGCCCACCGCGCACAGAAGTACTGCCTGAAACAAGAGCCTCGAGCGCAAGCCCGATGAGCGCGGTCCGGACGACGCCTGCGTTGCCCCGCCGCGTAGCGCAGCCAATCGGCCTTGTGCTTGCGCACAAAGGCTCTTACCGGATCGCCCGCAGGCGCCCGAAGTCCGGCACACCCACCGGGCTCCCGCCCACCGGCGACGGGAAGTAGACGAAGAACGCCTTCCCCATCAGCAACCGGCGCGACACCACCGACGGCGACGCGTCGAACTCCTCCGCAACCCACGGGTCTGGGTACCCCCACAGCCGCGCATCGAGGCTCGACGGGCTGTTGTCGCCGCAGACGAAGTACTGGTCGTCCCCGAGCGTCAGCGTGCTCGACGGGTGCGTCGCCGCGGCAGGCTTGCCGGCCAGCAGCCGCTGCGTCGGGCCAGACGGGTGCGTCGCCGGCCGGTAGAACAGGTCGCGGTCCAGTGCCACCGCGCGCAGCTCAAGCTCGACGCCGGCCGACTCGATCCGCGCTGAAGACGGCACGTAGCCGGCGGGGTCTTCCAGGATGTTGCGGATTCGCGTCGGAGCCTGCCCGGTGAACTGCTGCCACGCCCCCGGCGTCAGCGCGTGCCGCAGCCGCTCCATCGGCAGCCAGTTGTACTCGCCCGCGGCCGCGAGCTCGCCGTCCACGTACACCTGCAGGCGCTGGTCGCTGTGCCAGAACTCGATCTTCACCGGCTTACCGCCCGAGGCGCCCGATGCAAGTGCGTCGACCGTCCCTTCGCCCAGCACCTTCGCCTCGCCGCCGCTCAGCGGCCTCATCGTCAGCACCACCCGCCCCTTGGCGAACGCGGCCCGGAATTCGTGCCCGCGGGCTTCGATCACCGTGCTGAGCGCCAGCGCCGAAACATCCGCGCCCTTCTTCGGCACCGCCGTCGCACGCACGCGGACGTCTCCGACGGGGAAACGAGGCTGGTTGGCGTGGTAACCCGGCGCCTCGTTGTACGCGTACCGGTCGCTGATCTCGCGCGTCCGGTCAGCATCCGCCGTCGACGGCTGGCCGGGGTTGGCCACGAACGTCTTTGTGCGGTCCCACGCGACCGTTGCCGGCGCGGCGCTCACCGCAAACACTGCGCCCCCCTCGGTCGCCGTTGCCCCACCGCCCGCCACCCACGGAGACTGCGCGCCCTTGCTCACCGCCGCGGCGGTCAGCAGCGACGAGTCGTACACCGGCAGCCACACCGCCCGCTGCGCTACCTCCGGCTTGCGCCGGATCGTCCAGTCGGTCGCCTCCCAAGGGTTGCCCTCGGCCGCCTGCTTCGGCGCCGGGCGCACGAACACGTCGCCGTCAACCAGCGCCACCTGCTCGCCCGGCAGCGCGATCAACCGCTTGATGTAGTTCTCGTCCGGTTGCGTGGGGTTCTTGAACACCACCACGTCGTACGGCTCGGGGCTCTGGATCCCGTACAGGTACTTGAGCACGAAGATCCGGTCGCCGGCTCGCGACTTACCCACCGCGTCGGAAACATCGAGCCCGGTGATCGGGTCGTGCACCGTCACCCCGCGCCCCATGCGGCGGTTTGCGGCCTCGTCCCCCTGGCTCGGGTACGGGTTCTGGCTGTTGTTGTCGACGAAAAACCAAGGCGAAACCGCCCAGTCCTCGCCGGTGTACGGGCTTACAAACCGCATGTGGGCACCGTTGAGCGTCGGCGCCATCGACCCCGTCGGGATGATGAACGCCTCCGCCACAAACGACCGGAACACAAAGGCCATCGCGAACGCGATGATCACCGAGATGATCGTCTCCTTCACCGACTCCTTCGGGTGCGCCGGCGGCGACGGCGGCGTGCGACCGGGCGACGGGGGCGAGGGAGGGGCCGAGGGAGGGGGCGTGAAGGGCTTGGAGGCGGCGGATGAGGCGCCGGCGGCGTCGTCAGGCATCGGCAAAGGCTAGCTCCGCGGATATGCTGGTGTGTGGGAAATGGCGGGCGGGGACGTCCCACGCCCGTCGAGAACCCAGGCAAGGAGCGACCATGGCCTCGCCGTTCGCAGCGCTGATCGGACTTTTGGCCGCGTACACCGCCGCCGTCGCACAGGTCACCCTGCCGCCCGAAGCGCCCCCGACGTCCGCCGCCGTGCCCGACCAGCAGCAGCGGCCGGTGGCGCCGCTCACCATCCCGGCCGCGCCCGCCAGCGGCCACTGGTCCGATGCGCTCAAGGGCGCCTGGGACGGCACGATCACCCTCCCCGACGGCTCCACCCTCTCGTTCATCCTCAACGTCGAGGGGACGCGCAGCGCCACCATCGCCATCCCCGAGCAGGGCCTGACCGAGAGTCCGCTCAGCGAAGTCGCCATCGACACCGCCGCGATGGTCTTCAAGTTGGCGATCCCGAGCGCGCCGGGCGACGCCAGCCCGTCGTGGTCACTCACGCCCGCCGCCGACCTCTCCACCGCGGGCGGCACCATGCGGCAGAGTGGGCTCACTCTGCGCGTCGACCTCAAGCGCCCCGCTCCCGGCGCGGTCGCCGGGCCCAAACGCCCGCAGACACCCAAGCCTCCCTTCCCGTACACGACGCGGGAGGTTTCGTACGAGTCGTTCGACGGCGCCGTCATCAACGGCACCCTCACCATCCCCGCAGCGCCGGCCGAGTCGGGGCACACGCCCGTCGGCGCCGCGACGCGCACACACCCGTGCCTGCTGTTCATCAGCGGCTCGGGCATCCAGGACCGGGACGAGACGATCTTCAACCACAAACCCTTCGCCATCCTGGCCGATGCGCTCGCTCGCGCGGGGATCGCTTCGCTCCGCGTCGATGACCGCGGTTTCGGAGGCGCGCGCGACCCGCTCGGCAAGGCCGCCACCACCGACACCTTTGCGCGCGACGCCGCCGCGGGTGTCGAATTCCTCGCGCGTCAAGCGGAGATCGATCCTCGACGCATCGGCCTGCTCGGCCACAGCGAGGGGGGCCTGATCGCGCCCGCCGTCGCCGCCGCTCACCCGTCGTCGGTGTCGTGCATCGTCCTGCTGGCGGCGCCGGGCGTCCCCGGCAGCGAGGTCCTCGAGCGGCAGATGATCGCCATCCTCCGCGCCGGCGGCGCGAGCCAACGCCAGCTCGACCTCGCCGAGGCCCGCCAGAAGACGACCCTTTCCGCCATCCTCGCCGGCGACCGCGCCGCCGCACGGGCCTCGGTCCGCGCCGGCATCGCCGAGACCAACTCCGTCACCGGACAGCCTGCGTTGGAGGGTGACGAGCTGGAGTCGGCCATCGATTCCGCCATGCAGACCCTCGAGTCGCCCTGGATGCTGCACTTCCTCACCCGCGACCCGCGCAGCGCTCTTCGCAAGACCACCTGCCCGACCCTCGTCCTCAACGGCGGCAAGGACGCCCAGGTGGTCGCGAGCCAGAACGTTCCCGAGGTGGTCAAGGCCTTGCTTGAGTCGGGCAACACCCACGTCACGGTCCGCGTTTTCCCGCACCTGAACCACCTCTTCCAGCCGTGCCGCACGGGCGGTGTCGACGAGTACGGCCGCATCGAGACCACGTTCGATGCCGAGGCCCTGGCGACGATCGTCGACTGGACCCGGCGCGTGTCGCGACGCTGAGACGGCAGGGCCGTCGCGCCGCATGCCGTGCCTGCACGCACCCCCGCGCGTCCCCCACCGGCGCCGCTATCCTCACTCACTCGGCACGCACACACCTCGCCCCTCCCGACACACATGTCCAAGCGCCTCCCTGCCAACCAGCGCAAGGCCCAGCTCCTTGACACCGCGGCGAAGGTCTTCGCCAAGTACGGCTACTCCGGCACCACCACCGCCGCGCTCGCCCAGGCCGCGGGCGTGAGCGAGCCGATCATCTACCGCCACTTCAAGAACAAGAAAGAGCTCTTCATCGCGCTGGTGGAGCAGGCCGGCCGCGAAACGATCGAAGCGTGGGAAGAGGAGCTCAAGGCCGTCACGGACCCGTCGGAGCGCCTGGTCCGCCTGATCGGCGGCAACCCGATGGTCGCCCTGGGGGGACGCGGCAACGTCCGCTACCGTGTGATCGTGGCGGCCATGACCGAGGTCGAGGAACCGGAGGTCCGCAAGGCGCTGCAGGAGCACATCGCCACGCTCCACGCGTTCATCGCCAGCGAAGTCCGCAGCTCGCAGAGCTCCGCGGCCGTCAGCAAGCGGTTCAGCCCAGAGCTCACCGCCTGGGCCCTGATCCAGATCGCCATCGGCTACGGCACGCTGGCGGCGCTGGGGGTTCCCAACAACGGACAGGACAACCAAGGCAACCACGTTGACGACATCATCGGGCTCTTCATGCTCGGCGAGAAGTACAAAAAGTAGTCGAAGGCTAAGCCCTGCCCCTGTTCCCGCACTCGTGCGCCATCGCCGCTCGCTCGTAGCCGGCCCATGGAGGGGCACACCACCATCCCAGAGCGGCTGGTCCATCCCATGCGAAGCAGGGCGAGAACCGACGCCTCTCGCCTTCGACCTCCATGGGTCCGGGCGGGAGCGACGTGCGTAGGCCCTGACAGCACTGGCCCCGACCCTATCAAAGAAACGCCGAGGCGCACCCACCAGCCTGCCCGCACACCCCCAACAGACGCGTTACCGTGCCGCCCGCCTCAGCCGGCAAGGGTCTCGCCAAAGGCCATGCTCGCACTGCCGCAGACCGAAGGTCGGCATCGTCACGCACCAAGCCACGCCGAAGCCGCACGCCGCCGAACCCGCCGTCCGTCGAACACGAACATCCCTCCCATGCGCAATCCCGAACCTTCCCTCGCCATCATCTTCGACTGCGACGGCGTCCTGGTCGACAGCGAGCTCCTGGGCAACCAGGTCCTTGCCGAGGTCCTCACCGAGCACGGCCTCCCGTTTACCGCCGAGCAGTCGATCGCCACGTTCATGGGCAACTCGCTCCCGGGGATCGT
>DASPMT010000508.1:0-15635 GCA_035626935.1 Phycisphaerales bacterium
ATGCCGGCGCCGACGATGCAGACGTCGGCGGATGTGTCGGCGTTGAGCGGGGCGGCGTGGAGGAGGCCGGCGTCGATCCAGGCGGAACGGTGGGTAGGGTCGGGCATCGTCGCGTGCTCCGTAGCGGGGTGCACCGGGTTGGTGACGGTGTGGAGCGAAGGACGGATGAAGGGGGAGTGAAGACAGGAGACCGTCACCGGCGCGGGATGCCGCGGCTCGACAAGGGCCCAGGCGGGCGGGAGCGGGTGAGCGAGGTCAGCCGATGAGGGCGCGAAGCTCGCCGATGGCGACGTTGAGGTCGCGCATCGAGGGGGCGTTGATGTTGACGTGACCGAGCTTGCGGCCGGGGCGCGGCTCCTTGCCGTAGTGATGGAGCCGGGCGCGCCCCCCGCAGGCGGCCAGGAGACGCTCGCGCGGGGGCATGGCGCCGATGATGTTGAGCATGGCGCTGCAGGCGCTCGGCGCTGCGTCTCGCATCGCGCAGTCGCCGAGCGGGAGGCCGGAAACGGCGCGGATGTTGTTCTCGAACTGGCTGGTGACGGACCCGTCCTGCGTCCAGTGGCCGCTGTTGTGGACACGGGGAGCCATCTCGTTGGCGACCAAGGTTCCGCCCAATTGGAAGAACTCGATCGCGACAACGCCGACGTACCCGAGGCGGTTCACCACGGCGGTGACGGCGCCGGCGGCCTGCTCGGCGAGCGCGGCCGGAGCGTTGGGCGCGGGAGCGATGGATGTGCGGAGGATGCCCTGACTGTGGGTATTCTCGGTAAGGGGCCACGTGCGCACCTCGCCGGTGAGGGAGCGCACGGCGATGATGCTGAGTTCGCGGGTGAAGGGGACGAACTGCTCGAGGATAAGGTTGGCCGAGGGCACGGCGGCGGCGGAGGCGGCTGGCACGTGCGATAACCCCACCTCCGGTCCTTTCGCTCCGGGGAGGGGAGCCAAAGCCGCCCATGCCTTGGCAGTGTCGGCCTCGTCGCGCAGGACGAACTGGCCTTTGCCGTCGTAGCCGAGCCGGCGGGTCTTGAGTACGGCGGGGAGGCCGAGCTCTGTCGCGGCGGCTTTGAGCTGGTCGAGCGTGTCAACGGCGACGAAACCGGCGGTGGGGATGCCGAGCTCGCGGAAAAGGGTCTTCTCGCTGACGCGGTCCTGCGCGGTCTCGAGCGCGCCGGGCGGCGGGTAGCACGGGACGCGCTCGGCGATGCGCTGCGCGAGCGCGACCGGGACGTTCTCGAACTCGTACGTCACCGCGGAGAGGCCGTCGAGAAACTCGTCAAGTCGCTGGGGGTTGCTGAAGCTGTCGACGTGGAGCCGCGTGACGTGGCCGGCGACGGCGTCATGGTGCTCATCGAAGCAGCGTGTGCGGACGCCGAGGTTGTGGGCCGCGAGGGCGAGCATGCGGCCGAGCTGGCCGCCGCCGAGGATGCCGATGGTCCCCCCACTCACGCGCCATTCCTCTTCGGTTTCGCGGCGCTCGGTTCGGGCTTGCGCGGGTCAGGATCGGCGAGCACCTTGCCGGTCTGGGCGGCGCGGTAGGCGATCACGGCCTTGGCGAACTGTGGGTGCTTGTTGCCGAGGATCGCGGCGGCCAGCAGGGCGGCGTTGGTTGCGCCGCTGCTGCCGATGGCGAGCGTGCCGACGGGTATACCGGCGGGCATCTGCGCGATGGACAGGAGCGAGTCGATGCCGCTGAGCATGCGGCTCTGGACGGGCACGCCCAGTACCGGGAGGTGGGTCTTGCTGGCGCACATTCCGGGAAGGTGAGCGGCGCCACCGGCACCGGCGATAATGACCTCCAGGCCGCGGGCGGCGGCGGAGGCAGCATAATCGAAGAGCAGGTCGGGGGTGCGGTGCGCGGAGACCACCTTGACCTCGTGGGGGACGCCGAGCTTATCGAGGGTCTCGGCCGCGTTGCGCATGGTTTCCCAGTCGGAACGGGAGCCCATGATGACGCCGACGAGGGGGGACGCGGGGGGCATGGGCGGAGGATAGGTGCTACGGGTTGCGCGGCTGCGCGGGGTCGAGCGCGGGCGGCCCGGGGGGCGGCGGCGGCGGCTGGACCGGCGGCGTGAACGGCGCGGGCTTGACGGTGGCGGGGATAGGCTTGCCCTCGAGAAGAGCGTCGAGCTTGGCGGCGATGTCGATCTGCGACGCGGCGTCGAAATCGCTCGAGATCGAGCGGATGACGCCCTCCTTGTCGATGATGATCGTGCAGGGCGTGAGGGCGACGCGGTAGGCGTTGGCGATCGACTTGTCGCCGTCGAGGATCTGCGGGTACGCGGCTTTTTTCGCGTCGACGACCCGGCGCGACTGATCGGCCATCAGGGGATGGTCTATGTTGACACCGATCATCGCGACCCCCTTGGGGCCATAGACGATGTTCATGGAGTTGAAGACGGTGAGGGCGTTGGTGCTGGCGGCGTTGGCACCGGTCCAGAACTGCAGGAGGACAACCCGGCCCTTGAGCTCCTTGAGCGAGACCGCTTTGCCGGCGAGGGTCTTGCCCGTGAAGCCGGGCGCCTCGGTGTTGAGGACGCTGTGCTGAACGCTCGTGTCACCGTCGCTCATGTTGAAGTCGGCGACTTTTTTGTCGCGCGGGCCGGGCTTGAAGACAAGGCTGGCGGTGTCGCCGGGAACCTCCGTCTCAACCTTCGCCTCTGTCCAGTCGCTGGTGATCGAGAACTCCTCGATGAGGACCCGGGCGGCGTTGCCTGTCTGACGCAGCGACTGGTCGACGCGCGACTGCTGAATGGCCTTGAGGTCGTAGACGGCTTGCAGCAGCAGGCCGGTGTCGTCGGCGAAGAACATGCTCACCGGGCTGAGGACCTCGAACCCCGGCAGGGGCGGGAGGCCCGTGCCGCTGATGCGCTTGCCCTTGACGCCGCGGACGGTTTCCGGCGTGACCGTGGCGGCGGTGGCGAAGCGGCCGATGGTCTTGCCGGGCTCGCCGGCGGTGAGCGCCTGGTAGACAGGGTGGACGTCGACCATGTTGGCAAAGACGCGCTGGTCGTCGGGGGTGGTTTCGCGCTGCGTGTACTCGCCGAGAACCTTTACCAGGATGGTGGACTGCTTGCCGTCGCGGTAGAGCCCGAAGTCGCGGGTGTCGAAGGCGAAGCGGTCGGGCGCCGCGTAGATGAACGCCGTGGTCGAGGCCTGGTCCGCGGGGGGCTCGGCGTCCTTAGGGAGCCCTGCGACCTGCTGGTGCAAGACGGTGGTAACGGACTCTCGGTAGAACTTTGCGCCGCGGTAAACGGCGATGGCGCGGTCAAAGATCGCCTGTGCCTCGGGGGCGATGTCGCCGGGTTTCGGGTTGACCGCGGCGGGTGGCGGCGGCGCGGGCGGGGCGTCGGGCGCGGTCGGCGCGGGGGCTTGCGGTTGGACGGGCGGAGCAGCGGGGGGCGGAGTGGGGTCAGCCGGAGGCTGAGCCGCGGCGGTGGTGGCGAGGATGAGCGAGAGGGCGAGCGTGCGCATGGCGTGTCTCGGGGATTTGGCGTAGCTTCCGCCGGATCGTATGGGTGTGAGAGGGCCCACCCCGGCCGCTCCCCTCCGAGGGGAAGTGAACGTTTCAGCCGAGAACGCGCTCGAGCTCGGCCATGGTGGTGAGGCCCTTGGCGACCTTGTCGCGGCCGTCGTCCATCATCGTGCGGAAACCGGAGGCCTTGGCGGCGCGGTCGATCTCGATGGCGTTGGCGCGGCGGCCGGCGAGCTCGCGCAGCTCCTCGGTCATGCGCATGATCTCGAAGACGCCGACCCGGCCGTAGTAGCCGTTACCGAAGCAGCGCTCGCAGCGCCCCTCGTTGCGCGCGGAGGCGTGCGCGTCCTTGCCGGTCCCCTTGCAGTCGGGGCAGACGCGGCGGACCAGGCGCTGGGCGATGGCGGCGAGGAGCGTGCTGGTGAGCAGGTAGGGCTCGATGCCGATGTCGAGCATGCGGGCGATGGCGCTGGGAGCGTCGTTTGTGTGTAGCGTGGCGAGCACCAAGTGGCCGGTAAGGGAGGCCTGCACGGCGAGCTGGGCGGTCTCGTTGTCGCGGATCTCGCCGACGAGGATGACGTCGGGGTCCTGGCGGAGGAGGGAGCGGAGGCCGGCGGCGAAGGTGACGCCGCGCTTGACGTTGACCTGCGTCTGGGAGATGCCCTCGAGGTGGTACTCGACGGGGTCCTCGATGGTCATGACGTTGCGCGCGCCGCGGTCGACTCGTCCGAGGGCGCCGTAGAGCGTGGTGGTCTTGCCGCTGCCGGTCGGACCGGTGACGAGGATGATGCCGGTAGGCCGGTTGATGAGGTCGACGAGGGTGCCCTGCATGTCGCGCGACATGCCGACCTCATCGAGGGAGAGCTTGGTCTGGGTCTGGTCGAGCAGACGCATGACCAGACGCTCGCCGTAGACGGTGGGGACGGCGGAGAAGCGGATGTCGACCTTGCGGTTGCCGACGCGGACGGAGGTGTGGCCGTCCTGGGGGCTGTGGCGGTTGGCGATGTCGAGCTCGGTCATGACCTTCAGACGGCTGCTGATGGCGGGGGCGAGCTGGAGCGGCGGGCTGAAGGCGTCGACGAGCATGCCGTCGATGCGGAAGCGGATGACGAGCTTGGTCTCCATCGGGTGGACGTGGATGTCCGAGGCGCGGCGGCGGAGGGCCTCGAACAGGATCATGTTCACCAAGCGGATGACGGGTGTCTGGCGGGCGAGTTGGAGAAGGTCTGTGCTCCCCTTGACCGAGCCGGCGGCCGACTCGATGGCGCGCTGGTCCAGCGGCATCTCGTCGACGATCTCGGTGACCAGGTCCTGGCGCTGCTCGTAGCCGCGGTTGATGAGGTTGGTGACGGCGCCGCGCGGCGAGAGGATGAGGCGGACGGGCGCCCCGAGCTTCTCCTCAAGCATGGAGAAGACGGCGGGCTGGAAGGGCTGGCTTGTAGCGACGTGAACCACCGAGCCATCGGTGCTAACGCCCGCGACCTGGTGCTGGCGAGCGATCGACGGAGGGATGATCTCGTAGAACGGGGCCGACGACTCGCTGAGCCGCGGCTCGGCCTGAAAGGTCAGCCCGGTGCGGGCGGCGAGCTTCTGCAGGCCGGTGAACTCGTCGATCGCCAGCAGCCCGAGGAGGACGTCCCACGGCTCGGTGTCACTGCCGGGCAGTTCCGGGAACGCCTTCAACTGGTCGGCCTTGGGCGCAAGATCCCCCAGCAGCTGGCCGATCCGGGGCCAGTCGCGCGGCGCGGGGGCGCCCTTGATGATCGCTCCGTTACCCGGGGCGGACGATGCTGGTTTCAGGGTGATTTTCGCCAAAGTAAGTGAAGGAAAGGTTAGTGCTTGGGCTCGGGCGCAGCGGGCGGAGGCGCGGAGGGGGAAGCGGGGTCTGACGGGGTCGAGGGCGGGGCAGCAGGCTCGCCGGGGAGCGGACCCGGCTCGGCGGGCTTGCGGATCGGGTTGTTCTCGCCCAGCACGCCGCTCGCCGGGGGCGGGGTGATCGGGAGGCTCACCGGGCCGTGGGTGGCTGACCCGACCTGGATGAGCTCCACGCGGACAGGCGGCAGCGCGTCGTCGGTCCCGGCGCTCTGGGCCGGCGACCGGGTGATGAAACGCAGGTCGTTGCCGACGGGGTCGCGCATGATGCGCGGCGTGATGAAGACGTACACGGTGCGTCGGTCGTCGAGGTTGGTGGTGCTCTTGAACGCCTCGCCGATGATCGGGATGTCGCCCAGGAACGGGACCTTGAACACCGTCGAGCTCTTCTGGCTGAACTCCAGTCCGCCGACGACGA
This sequence comes from Phycisphaerales bacterium, assembly GCA_035626935.1. Taxonomy (GTDB): domain Bacteria; phylum Planctomycetota; class Phycisphaerae; order Phycisphaerales; family UBA1924; genus JAJTGZ01. Next base: position 5,763 of record DASPMT010000508.1, read on the forward strand.
TGGTGCTGTCGGAAGGGAGAGTGACCGAGTCACTCTTGATGTTGTTGACGATCTTGGGCGGCGGGATGCCGCCGCTGCCTGCGCCGGTGAAGCTGGAGAGCTCGACCTCGTACTGCATGCTCAGCAGGTCGCCGGTGGAGAGGCGCGGCTTGACGGTGAGCTTGGGGCCGGCCTCTTCGTAGTGGTCGAAGGTGGTGGTCGGCGTGGTGTTGCCGGCGGTGCCGGTGAGCGTCGTGGTGGTCGTCGGCTCCTGGTTGATGCTGGTGATGGTCGCCTCTTCGTTGTCGTCCACCAGGAGTTGCGGCGAAGCGACGATGCGGCCCGAGCGGCTCTGCGCCAGGGCGTTGATGATGACCGGGACCGAATCGCTGCGGATGACCGCGGCGACGACGCCCTGCGTGGCGCCCACCACCGGCGGCGTCAGGATGTTGCCGGGCACGGTGGGGCTGCCGGGGAAGAGCGTGCGGAGCGCGCCGTGCGCCCCGTTTGATCCGAGCAGCTGCGTCTCGACGGCGAACTGGAAGTCCTCGCGGTTGGTGACGACGATGATCTTGGCGTCGATGTAGACCTGCGGGCGGCGGAGGTCGATCTTGTTGATCAGCCGCGCGAACTGCGCCTGCAGGCGCTGCGGGGCCTTGACGACCACCTGGTTGTTGTTGGTGTCGGGGAGGATGTGCACCTGGTCGGTGGCGACGATCTCTGCCTCACCGCTGCCCGTGCCGGCGTTGCTGGCGGCGACCTGCTGCGCGCCGACGCTGCCTCTGCGGGCGCCGACGCCCCCGCCCGCGCCCGGGATGAGGGGCGACTCGCCGCCGGGGACGCTGTTGTTGATCATGCCGCGGATGAGCTCGGCGGTCTTGGTGGCGTCGACGAACTTGAGCTTGTAGAACTCGTAGACGACGCGCTCGGCCTGGGTAATCTCGCCGAACTCGGTGACGAGCCGGTCGATCTGGGCGTGCTGCTCGGCGGTGCCGTAGTAGATGAAGCCGCGCTGGTCGGCGTCGAGGACGAAGACGGGCCCGTTGGTGGTCTGGGTGTTGGTGCCGAAGCGGTTGTTGAAGTTCGGGAAGCCGTTCTCATCGGGGAAGAAGCTGCCGCCGGGGGCGTTGGGGTTCTGGGTGTTGCCCGCGCCCCGCGTCGACTGCATGACGATCACCTCGCCCAGGCCGGTGCGCCGGCCCTGCTCGGCGAGGGCCTGCGCGGCGGGTCCGACGGCGTACCACTTGGGCGACAACTGGTTGGGGACGTCGACCACGGCCAGGAGACGGCCGATGAGCTCGACCTCCTCGGGCCGGCCGCGGAGCGTGAGGGCGTTGGCCTGCGGGTCGGGGATAAGCCTGTTGGCGAGATTGGAGGAGGTGATGCCCATCGAGGCGAGCATCGAGTTGTTCGGCTGCTGCTGCTGCTGCTGGAACTGGTCGCCGGCGGCGTTGAACCCGCTGAGCCCCGTGCGGGTCGCGGCCTGACCGAGCAGCTCGAGCATGCGCTGCTTGGCGGTGACGGCCGAGAGGTGGCGCACGTCGAAGCGCGTGAACGCGAGGTTGATCTGCTCGTCGGAGAGGGTTTCGATGAGGCCCTTGACGGCGGCGATGCGGCGCGGGGTGTCGGTGATCACCAGGACGCCCAGGTCGTCCAGGTAGGCGATGTTGGTCGGGAGCTGCAGCTGTTGCTGGGCGGCACCGCCGGCGGCCGCTGAAGCGCCCTTGAGCACCTGGGTGATCGCGAGCGCGAGCCCGCTGGGTTTAAGCCTGCGGGTGGTGATGACCTGGGTTGTTGCGAGGTCGTTGTTGGGCAGCGGAGTGTTGTTGCTCGAGGTGCCCTGAACTTCGATGACGTAAAAACCCAGTGGATCCTTGCGGATGTACTGGCCGTTCTGCTCCAGAAGAAGCCCGAGGAAATCCACCAGCTTGTCCTCGGGGACGTCGACGGGGGTGTAGAGCTGGATCTTCTTGTCGCGGAGGGCGGTGTCGGTGGAGATGATCTGGATCTTCAGCCGGTCGGCGACCATATCGACCAGGAGCTTGACGTCGACAGGCTCCGCGAACGCGTCGAAGCGGAACCACCCCGGGGGGGGCGGCGGGAAGTCGGTGGCCAAGGCGGGCGGAAGGTGGTCGGCGGGCGGGGCGACCTCGCCGGAAGCCGCCGGGGTCGCCGGAACAGGCTGCGCCGGCGCAGCCTTGGGCTGCGCGGCGGCTGGCGCGGGGGTCAGGGCCGCCTTCGTGGTCGCGTCCTTGGGAGTGTTGCGCGGCTGGTTGGCCGTCGGGGTCCGAGGCGAGGCGGGGCGGACGTCGCGCGGGGAGGCTTTCGGATCGGACTTCGGGTCCTTGGGCTCCTTGTCCTGTGCGTCGGCGACGCTCGCGAGCGAACCGGCAACCAGCGCGAGGAGCGCGGCATGAAGAGTGGTGTTGCGGTGCGGCATGCGTGAGGCTCCGTGCCCGAAGTCGCGGCGGATTCGCCGATCTGAAGAGTATTCCCGGGGTGGATCGGCCTGACGCGCTCCGCGGCTGCGAATATTGTGCGTGATGACCGGACCGGACATGCGCGCCGATCGTGCGGGAAGCGGGAAACCCTCGGTGCGGGTCATCAGCCTCCTGCCGAGCGCGACCGAGTCGCTCTGCGCCCTCGGCGGGGGCGGGCTGCTGGTGGGCCGCTCGCACGAGTGTGATTTCCCCCCCGAGCTCGGGGGGTTACCGGAGCTGACCGCCGCGCGGACCGATCCGCTGGCGAGCGCGCGCGAGATCGACACGCAGGTCAGGGCGGCGGCGGAATCCGCAGGGGCGGGGGGGCCGCAGTCGCTGTACACCCTTGACACCAGACGGTTGGTTGAGCTGCGGCCCGACGTGATCCTGACCCAGGACCTGTGCGCGGTCTGCTCGATCGATGTCGGGATGGTCCGGCAGATGGCGGCGGGTATGAACCCTTCACCGACCGTTGTCAGCCTGAACCCGCAGACGGTCGAGGGGATGCTGGACGATCTCTACACCATCGGACGCGCGGTCGGCTTGGACGATGCGGCGCTGGAAGTAGTCACGCGGCTGCGCGAGCGGATGTACGCGGCGGGGGACTACGCGAACCCGTACGCCGCCGGGGCGAGCGTGGCGGTGCTGGAGTGGACCGACCCGATGTTTGTCGGCGGGCACTGGACGCCGCAGCTCGTCGAGCGGGCGGGCGGCTCGCACCCGCTGAACTCGACCGTCCCGGTCGCCGGCGCCGGCGGGGGGCTGGGGCCGATCGGACAGACGCAGCGCGCGGCGGGGAAGAGCGTGACGGTGACGCCGTCGCAACTCGTAGCGAGCCGGCCGGAGGTGATCGTGATCGCTCCGTGCGGACGGACCTTGGCGCAGGCCCGGGCCGACGCAGGGGAGCTCCGTCTGCGTGCGCAAAGAGAAGGATGGTGGGACGCGCTGCCCGCGGTGAAGAACCAGAGGGTGGCCGTTGTGGACGGGAACCAGTTCTTCAACCGGCCCGGGCCGCGCCTGGTGGATGCGTTCGAGTGGCTGGTGGGCGTGATCAACCAGCGGCCGGAGGTGATCCCGGCGGGGTTCGCCTGGGAGTGGTTGCAGGACCGGCGGTGAGGGTTTCTCGCGATCCAGGCGTGCCTTCCCTACGTGGCGCAGGTCAGGGGCTCTTGCGCTTGAGCGAGACGACCGTGCCCGCCGCGAGACCGACCGCACCCAGCGAAGCGAGCGGCCAGACATAGCGCGGGAAGGCCGCTTCTTCCAAGGACCGCCAGCGTCCGTCTACGGCGCGGTCAACGGGCCGGCTCCAGAGCGCGACGGCAGCGGGGATGGCGATCAGGAGCAGGATGGGAACCGAGGAAGAGATCACGTCGCTACGAAGGATCGATGACAAGCCCCAGCCGAGCCCGAAGAGCGTGAGCCATCCGGAAACAACCAGGGCCGCGGTCCACGCGCCGCTCGGACTCGTGGCGCCTTTCCAGAAACCGGCGATGTCGTCAGGCGTAGCGGCGATCACAACCGCCGCGAGGCCGAGGACAAACGGCGTTGCGGTGATGATCATCGCAACGAGGAACTTGCTCAGTACCAGCTTCCACCGCGGGATGGGGAGCGTCGCCGTGTGTTCCGCGGTGCGTTCACGCCGCTCCTTGGCGAACGCAACGCCGGCGATCGACGAGGCCGCGAGCAGCGACGCGACGGCGCCCAGGCAGAAGAGCACCATGAGCTCGTTGTGGATCTCGTCGCCGCGCGGGCTGCTGTGGCGCTCCTGCGAGAACGCGTAGCTCCCCCACGCCAGCGGCGGCGCAGCCAGCAGCAGCAGGGCGAGCAGGGCGGGCCAGAACGTCTGGCGTGCGTCCTTGTACATGAGCGTCAGCATGGTGCGTGCTCCGGGGCTGGGCGGTTGAGTTGCCCGCGGATCAGGTCCTTGAACACGTCGTCGAGCGTGAGGTCTTCAACGGTGACCGACGAGACGTTCGGCGCGTCCTGCAGCGCGCGGGCGGCGGCGGCGGTCTACCCGCCGACGGTGAGCGTCCATTCGCGGCCGCGGCGCTGCTGGCAGATGACGCCGGCCGGCGCAGCGCCCGGCTCGCCGGGCGCATCGAGCACGACCCGTAGACGCTTGGTGTTGGACAGCAGCTCGGCGGTCGGCGCGTGAGCGATCAGCGACCCTTGGTGAAGGATGGCGACGGTGTCGGTGAGGCGTTGCAGCTCGCCCAGGGCGTGGCTGGAGATCAGGACGGTGCGGCCCTGGCTGCGTTCGCTGTCGGTGAGCGTGCTCTCGAGGACCTGCTGCAGGAAATCATCGCGTGCGATGGGGTCGAGGCCGTCGGTCGGTTCGTCAAGGATGAGGATGGCCGGGTCGTGGGCGAGCGCCAGCAGAAGCGAGAGCTTTGCGCCCTGCCCTTTGCTGAGCCTGCCGCAGCGCTGACGCGGATCGAGCCGGTACTGCCTGAGCAGCGCGGCAGCCAGCGGCGCGTTCCAGGCGGCTCCCCACGCCTTGGCCGCGAAGTCGACGGCCTGCGCAACGCGCATCCACGGGTAGGTGTGAGGACGGTCCGGGACGTACCCCAGGGTGCGGATCGCCGAGAGCCGGTCCTGCCAGACGTCAACGCCGTTGAGGCGGACGACGCCGCCGCTGGGCGGGAGGAGGCCGACGGCCGCACGGATGAACGTGCTCTTGCCCGCGCCGTTGAGCCCGATGAGGCCGCAAGTGGTGCCGCGTTCGACGGTGAACGAGACGTTGTGGAGCGCCGCGCGGCCGCCGAACCGTCGCGACAGCCTCTCGGCTTGGATGGGCACAGGAGCGGAAGTTGGTTGCGTCACAGCGCCGTCTCCTTGGTTGCGCGCGCGACCTGGCGAGTTTCGGCGCGGGACTGGCGGGCGGCGTCTTCCCACGCTCGCCGGTAGAGGTCGTCAACCTCGGTGCGTTCCAGCCCGGCCTGCTGCGCGGAGGTGACCGCCTGGTTCAGCGCTTCGCGCACGTCGGCGGCGGCCCGCTTGATGGCGGGGCGGGCGGTGGCCGGCTGGACCTCCATGCCGATGCCCTTGCGGGCGACGACGAGCCCGTCGCGTTCGAGCTCCTCGTACGCGCGCTTGACGGTATTGGGGTTGACCAGGAACCTCAGTGCCGTCTCTCGGATGGAGGGGATGAGGTCGCCGGGGCGGTAGAGCCCCCTGGCGATACCCGACCGGATCATCTGCGCGATCTGCAGGAAAACGGGGTTCGGGCTGGAGGGGTCGACTCGCATGGCTAGTGTATTAGTATACTAATACAGTTCGCGGAAGGTGCACGGACGGTTCCAGTTTTTTTTGGCATTGCTCCCCCCCTCGCGCCCGCCGCAGCCGCGGTCGCCGGATCTCCGCGGAAGCGGAGGGACGGGGAAATCGCACGGCACAGCGCGTCCGTGCTCCTCAGCGGTCGCGCTGCTCTCTGGCGTACTCGTCCAAGGTGGGGACGCGGCTGAAGGCGATGGGCGGCGCGGACGACTTGCGGGCGCCGTGCATGCCGCCGGCGTACACCGTGTCGCGCCCGAACTTGTCGTTGATTCTGTCCAGGGCGGTGTCGAGGGCGGAGGTCGGGCGCGCGGCGGCGGGCTCGAAGAGCGACGGGGTGGCGCTTCCGATCGGCTCGAGCCCGGCGAGGGTGACGCCGACCTTCTTCGGGTTGCCGATCGCTTTCTTGCCCGGGCAGGCGCCCCAGAGCGCCAACATCGTGTTGAGGCAGAAGAGGAGCTGGTTGGTGGGCGGCGCGAGCTCGGCCTCCTGCTCCCACCGCTGGCCGGACTCGGTCTTGGCCCACACGTGCAGGCGCGTGGCGACGTACCCCTCGCTGCGGGCGCGCCAGGTCGCCTTGTGCAGCAGCCGCACCAGCACGGCGCGGGCGCCCGGCTCGTTGCGCTTCTCCGGGCCCAGCACGTGCTCGTGCCCGATGGAGCGGCGCACGGTGCGGGCCTGCGCGTAGTCGAGGCCGTGGATCGCGTTGTAGAACCGCAGACCGTCGACGCTCCCCCACACCTTCTGGAACCGCGGCGGCGAGAGGGCGGCGAGCTGCTCGAAGGTGGTGATGCGCTGCGCCAGCAGGCGCTTCTCCGTCTGCTTGCCGATGCCGGCCATCTCCGTCAGCCTGAGCGGGAAGAGCCGCTGGGGCAGCTCGTGCTTCTGGATCATCACCAGGCCGTCGGGCTTCTGCATGTCGGTGCCGAGCTTTGCGATGAGCTGGCTGGGACCGATGCCAATGGAGCAGCGGAGGTATTCGCCCGCGAGCGTGCGGATCGCCCGCTTGATGCGCCGCGCGACGTCCAGCGCAGCGTCGGGCTCGCGCTGCGGACCGGTGAGCCGGCACTCCACCTCGTCGATCGACCAGACCTTGTGGACCGGCCAAACGGTGTCGACCGCCTTAAGCACGTCGTGGTGGGCCCTCACGTATTTGGGCGAGTCGCTCTGGACCAGGACCAGACCCGGGCACATGTTCCTCGCGTCGCCGACGCGGACGCCGGTCTTGACGCCGTGGGCTTTGGCCTCGTAGCTGGCGGCGAGAACGAACGTCGAGTCGGCCATCAGCGGGACGACGGCGACAGGCCTGTTGCGGAGCTTGGGGTCGTGCTGCTGCTCGACGCTCGCGAAGAACGAGTTGAGGTCGACGTGGAGGGAGGAGAGCACTGCGCCCAGAGTACCTGACGGGGTCCGAACATGCAAGGGCAGCGCAGGTGAAAACCGCTCGGTACGCACATGCCCTCGGCACCGGCACAAAGCGCACAGCCCCAGCGCCCCGGTCGCTCCCGCCGCGGGGGAGGTTGGCTCAGTCCTTGTCGCGGCGGTGCTGCTTTTTGTTGCGGTCCCGCTGCTTGGAACGTTGATCGCGCGCCTGAGCGCCGGACTTGGCGCCGTACTTGATCTGCTCCCAGTCCAGGTTCAGCGCACCGCCCCCCACTTCACCCGCTCCACCGGTGACCTGGCCCTTGCGGTCGTAGATCGCCTTGGCCTTGCCCTTGTCACGACTGCCATCGTCGGCGATCGTCAGCTCCATCTGACGCAGGGAGAGGTCGACCTTGGCGATGATGACCGTGACACGCTCGCCGGCGGAGAAGCTGCGGCCGGTGTTGGCGTTGACCAGCGCACCCGTGCGCTGATCGATGCGCCAAGCCCCCGCGACCATGCGACCGTCCCGTGTGAGCCCGACGGGAAGGTCGGCGGACTTGACGAGCCCCTCGACCAGGTACTTGTCGAGCTTCACGAAGATGCCGTTGTTGCTGACGCCGGTGATGATGGCCTGGTACGGCTCCCCCACGTGGCCGGAGAGGAGCTGCATCACCAGGAAGGTGCGCAGATGGTCCTCCGCGGCCGCGGCGTTCTGCTCCGTCATCGTGATGGCTCGGCCGATCTGCTCCAGCTCCTCGAAGGGGGGGCAGTTCTTCGACTCGCGCATCTTCTCGCCCAGACGCTCCTGCTCCTCATCGGTGCGGGGCGGGTTGGCGCCGTTGTCGGTGCGCCTGAGGTACTCGGCGATCGCGCGGTGGATCGTGAGGTCCGCGTAGCGGCGGATGGGGCTGGTGAAGTGCGAGTAGGCGTCCGAGGCCAGCGCGTAATGGCCGACGGGCGCGGGTGAGTATTCCGCGCGGGTGAGGGTGCGGAGGATGGCGAAGTGGACGGCCGGGCCCGTCGGGGTGCCCTTGGTGGCGTCGAGGATCTTCTGCAGCTCCATCCGCGTGGGGTTCTTGGGGAGCGAGAAGCCCGCGACCTTGACGCTGTCGCGGAAGTTGTCGACGTCGCCCGGAGGGGGCTCGGGGTGGATGCGGCGGATGTGCGGAACCTTCAGGCGCGTGAAGAGGCGGGCGACCACCTCGTTGGCCTCGACCATGAACATCTCGATGAGCGTGTGGGTGAACGCGTCGTCCTCGGGCTCGGCGTCGATGACCCGCCCCTGGTCGTCATAAACCAGCTGCACCTGCGGGAGGTCGAGGTGGATCATGCCCGCGGCACGCCGGCGGATGCGGATCGCCTTGGCGAGCGCGTCCATCTCCTTGAGCAGGCCGACCAGCTCGTCGGTGTAGCGGGGCTCGGTCTTGGCGTGCTTGCGGGCCTCGGTGAAGTCGCCGTCGATCAGCGCCTGCGCCTCGAGGTAGGTCAGCCGCTTACGGCTCTGGATAAGCGTCTGGCTCACGCCCGCCCTGCTCAGGAAGCCGTGCCGGTCGTACACGTGGAACGTGCTCTTGCAGAAACGGGGAACGCCCTCCTGCAGCGAGCAGATGCCGTTGGAGAGCACCTCGGGGAGCATGGGGATGACCAGGCGCGGCAGGTAGCAGGAGTTGCCGCGCAGCTTCGCTTCAAGGTCGAGCGGAGAGCCGACGGGGATGAAGTGGGCGACGTCGGCGATGTGGACGCCGAGCTTCCAGCCGCCGCTCTCGGTGCGCTCGATGCTGATCGCGTCGTCGTAGTCCTTGGCGTCGGGCGGGTCGATGGTGAGGATGAACTGGCCGCGGAGGTCCTCGCGGTCCTTGAACCCCTCGTCCTCGACCTTCTTCACCAGCGCATTGAATCGCTCGTTGGCCTCGCGGGCCTGGTCGATGCAGGCCTGCGGGAACTCCTTGGGGAGGTTGAACGCCTCGATGGTGGCCTGCGTTTCGACGTCGGGCCGCCCGGCCTCACCGAGAACCTTGGTGATGACGCCTTCGGGGAGGAAATCACTCTCGGGGTACGCCGTGATCTCGACGATCACTTTGTGCCCCTCGTAGGCGTTCTTGGCCTGCGGGTCGCGCACGACGACGGGGTCGCGGAGCTCGCGCCCGTCGGGATAGACCAGCCACTGGGTGCCTTGCTTTCGCAGCTCGCCGGAGAACTGCGAGCGTTTGCGCGTGAGCACGTCGGTGATCACGCCGCGGATGACCTCGTCGCCGCCGCGGCGCTGGCGATAGACGCGCACCTTGACGGTGTCGCCGCTGAGCGCGTCGGCGACGTCCTCCTTGGCGATGTAGACGTCCCCCTCCTTGTGCTTGCGCTGCGGCACGACGAACCCGAACCCCTTGGCGTTCTTGCGGAAGACGCCCGTGATCTCGTCGGGCAGGCTCGGCAGTCCGATCTTGCCTTCGGGCGTCATCACCAGGTGGCCGGCGGTGACGAGGTCGGCAAGGTCGGTGCGGAAATCGTCCATCGCGTCGGGCGGCACGGCGAGGGCCGCGGCCATCTGGGCGGTGGTTTCGGGTGCGTAGGACTCGTGGGCGAGGTGCTCAAGGACACGGCGTGTGAAGGGTCCGGGCATGGCGGTGTGTTGCGGCGGAAGGATGAAGCCGGTGTGACGGCTCAGTGGGAGAGAGGAACGGCGTGCGCGTAGGTGTCGACGGCGGCGCGGAAAGGAGCCGGCTCGATGCCGAAGTGGGCGCGGAGCTTGTGGAGGTCGGCGGTGGTGTCCATCACGCCC
>DASPMT010000509.1:0-7611 GCA_035626935.1 Phycisphaerales bacterium
GGAGGTGGAACTCGCCGAGGCTGCGGCAGTCGGCCGCCATCTCGCGCTCGCCCTGCAGGACGTGCAGCTTGACGGCGGTCTGGTTGTCGACCTGGGTGCTGAACATCTCGTGCCCGGCGGCCGGGATGGGCGCGTTGCGCATGACGATCTTGGCGAAGGCGCCGTTGGCGGTCTCGATGCCCAGAGAAAGAGGGACGACGTCGAGCAGCAGCGCGTTGGTTCCCGCCTCCCCGCCGGTCGCCAGCACCGCCGCCTGAACCGCTGCGCCGAGGGCAACGGCTTGATCGGGGTCGATGGCGGTGTAGGGCGCAAGCCCGAACAGCTCGCCGACGCGGCGGCGCACCAGCGGTGTGCGCGTCGCGCCGCCGACGAGGATGACAGTGTCGACCGGCTCGCCGGCCATCTGCCGCTGGGCGTCGCGCAGGGCTCGGCGGCACGAATCGACGGTGCGCTCAACCAGCGGCGCGATCAGCGCTTCAAGCTCCGACCGCGTGAGCGTGAGCGGCGGCAGATCGAGGCCGAACGCCGGCGCGGCGTCGATCGTCGTGGCTTCCGCGTCACTGAGGGTCACCTTGGCGCGTTCGGCCAGCGCCTTGAGGCGGCCCATCAGCGCCGTGTCCGGGGGCGCAGCGGCCGGCGCCTCGGCGAGCACGCGTTGGACGATCCACGTCACGACGGCGTGATCGAGGTCGTCTCCTCCCAGGTGCGTGTCGCCGTGGGTGGCGAGCACCTCGAACGCGTCGGCGCCGAGCCGCCCGGCGCCCCCTTCCCCGGGCGTGATGCGCAGGACAGAAACGTCGAAGGTGCCGCCGCCGAGGTCGTAGACGACCACGTTCTGCGGGGCGCGCGGGCGCGTGCCGAGCCCGTACGCAAGGGCCGCGGCGGTCGGTTCGGCCACCAGGCGGACGGCGTCAAGGCCGGCGAGGCGGGCGGCGTCGCGCGTCGCTTGGCGCTGGGCGTCGTCGAAGTAGGCGGGCACGGTGATGACGGCTCGCTCGATGGTGGCGCCGAGCGAGTCGCTCGCCTGTTTCCGGAGCGCGGCGAGAATGTGGGCCGAGACCTCCTGCGGGGTGACCGTGCGCCCGTCGGGGAGCCGCGCCCGGGCCGTGTTTCCCTCGCCGCCGACCACCTCAAACGGGAGGAACGGAAGGTCGGTGCCGGCATCAGCGAGCGAGCGGCCCATGAGGCGCTTCACGGAGGCGATCACGCGTCCGGCGTGTGCGGGATTGTCGGAGCGCGCATCCGCACCCACTACCACCCGGCCCGGTTCAAAGCGGACGACCGAGGGGAGCAGCGGTCGACCGGCGGCGTCGGGGATGACGCGGGGGGGATCGGCGGCGGCGGGCCAGCCGGCTACGGCGACCAGCGAGTTGGTCGTGCCGAGGTCGATTCCGACGATCGGGGCGTTCACGGCGGACGGTAGGGAACGTGCGTCTAAACGTGAAGGGCCGGCCGGCGACGCCGATCGGTCCCTTTCGCGTCCGGGCACGGCTCATACGCTTGGGCCCATGAAAGCCAGCGTTGCGTGGATCAACCAGTACCTCGTTCCCGGTGACTTGACGGCCGAGGAGGCGGAGCAGCGCCTGACGTTCGCGGGGATGCCGATCGACGCGACCGAGCCGGCCGCCGCCGGGGATGTGCGGATGGAGGTTGAGCTGACGTCGAACCGAGGCGACTGCCTCTGCCACGTCGGCCTGGCGCGTGAGGTGGCGGCCACGAGCGGACGCGCGTTCAAAGCGCCTTCCCCTCCCGCGCTGCCGGCGAGCGCGGCGGCGCACCTCGACGGGTACACGCTGAACAACGGCGTGCGCGAGGCGGGGTGCCCGCGGTTCACGCTGCGGCTGATCAAGGGCGTCAAGGTCGGTCCCTCGCCGGCGTGGCTGAAGGACCGGCTGGAGTCGATCGGGCAGCGCTCGATCAACAACGTCGTCGACGTCACGAATTTCGTGCTGCACGAGCTGGGACAGCCGAGCCACGTGTTCGACGCCGCGACGCTGAACGGAAAAGCGGTCAGCGTGCGTCCGGCGGCCAAGGGTGAGAAGCTCGCGCTGCTCGACGGCACGACGGTGACGCTGGGCGGCGGCGAGCTTGTGATCTGCGACGCCGGGGGACCGGTGAGCCTGGCAGGCGTGATGGGAGGCGAGCCGACGAGCGTGACCGAGAAGACGACCGACGTGCTGCTGGAGGTGGCGACGTGGGAGCCGGTGGCGGTGCGGACCGCGTCGCGGCGGCACAACAAACGCACCGACTCCTCGCACCGTTACGAGCGAACGGTCGATCCGCGGACGATGGACGCCGCGGCGGCGCGGCTGGTGGAGCTGATCGTTCAGGTGGCGGGGGGCCGTGCCGTGGAAGGGGTGCTTGACGACGGGGTCGCGGCCCGGCCGCTGACGAATGTCAGGCTCCGTTCGGCGCGCATCGCCAAGGTGCTCGGCATCGCGGTGGACGACGGAGAGATCGCCCGTGCGCTGCGAGCGCACGGCTTTACGGTAGACGCGTCGCGCTCTCCTTCTTCAGGCGCGGCGACGGCCGTCTGGAGCGTCAACGTCCCCCCGCACCGCCCGGATGTTTCACTGGAGATCGACCTGATCGAGGAGGTCGCCCGCACGATCGGCTACGACAGGATCCCGGTGAGCGAGAAGCTCGCCGTCGCCGTTCCCAGCCCGCAGGCGAGCGAGCGTGCACGCCGGGAGATGGCCCGCGTGCTGACGGCGATGGGGTTCCTCGAAGCGGTGACGTTCAGCTTCACCAGCGCCAGGCTCGCCAAGCCCTTCACACCCGCCGGCGGCGCCGAGTTGGTGAGCGTCGGCGACGACCGGCGCGGCGACGACAACATCTGCCGGCCGAGCGTGCTGTGCGGCCTCCTGGAATGCCGCCGTCACAACCAGGACAACAAGTCAACGGCCGGCGGCCCCCTGCGGCTCTTTGAGGTCGCCAACGTCTTCGGCCAGCACGACGGGAAAACGCTCCAGCGCCAGACGCTTGCGCTGGTGATGGACGTGCCCGGGGAAGGCAAGCCCGCCGACCGCAGGCAGCTGGCGCTCCGGCAGGTGCGAGCGGCGGTCGAGCAGCTCGCGGCGACGCTTTCGGGCGCCGCGCTGTCGACTGTCGCGATCGATGTGCCGCACGTGCCCGCCCTGGAAGCGGGGGCGGCGGCGAGCGTCGTGCTGGGAGGAAAGCCGGTCGGTTGGTACGGGCTGCTGACGCCCGCGGCGCAGAGCGTGTACGGGCTGCAGCAGGGCGTCGCGGTAGCGGAACTGGACCTTGACCCTCTGCTCGCGGCGTTCCCGCCGCGGGCGACGGTGAAGGAGCTGCCGGTCTTCCCGCCGACCGAGCGCGACCTGAGCTTGATCGTTGACGAGCAAGTGACGTGGTCGCAGGTCGAGCACGCGATCACGACGGCACCGCCGGCGCTGATGGAGCGGCTGGTGTTTGTGACGACGTACCGGGGTCAACCGGTGCCGGCCGGCAGGAAGAGCGTGACGCTGCGCATGACATTCCGCGCCGGCGACCGAACGCTGCGCGATGAGGAGGTCAACCCCTCGGTCGACGCCCTTGTGAAAACCCTTGGCGACCGAGTCGGCGCCACCGTTCGCACTGTGTGAGCACGGGGGGAAGGCTGCGTCCGTAATTGGCGCATTCAGCCAGGGGACATCGGTCGCCCTTGACACATAGACATTCTTGGTGTAGAGTGCCGATATGTCCTCCCCGACACCCGAACTTCTGCAGGGCACACTGGACGTGATGATCCTGTCGGTGCTCAAGGACGGCCCGCTGCACGGGTACGCCATTGCGCGGCGGATCGAGCGGGCAAGCGGCGGCGAATTGGCGATCGAAGAGGGGTCGCTCTACCCGGCCCTTCACCGGCTGAGCAAACGCGGCGATCTGGACGCGGACTGGGGCGAGACCGACACGGGGCGACGGGCCCGTTTCTACACGCTGACGCGACAGGGCCACAAACGGCTGGCGGAGCAGGCTTCGCTCTGGGTGCGGGTATCGACCGCCGTCAACAGCGTGCTCGGCGTGCCCGGCACACCCGACCCCGCCGGGGAGACCCGCTGATGCTCGGCTCCCTTCTTGCAAAGCTCGCTCGCATCGACGAGCGTCCGCTCGAGCAGATCGACCGGGACATCGACGACGAGCTGGCCGCTCACCTGTCCCAGCTCGAGCACGACCTGGTCCTCGAGGGCCTGTCGCCCGACGCGGCGCGCGCAGAGGCCCTTACCCGCTTCGGAAACCCGCAAACGCACAAGCGCCGCTGCCGCGACGTGGCGCTCCAGGAGCGACGCATGAAGACCTACGCGCAGATGATCGTGACCGTCGGCTGCGGGCTGCTGCTGGGAGCGGTGACGACGGCCGTCTGGTTTAGCCAGCAGTCCGCCAACGCGGCGCTTGTGAGCATGAACACGCGCATGGAGGAGATGAGCCGGGCGCTCAACTCCCGGGCGCCTGCGCCGATCGCGGCGGACCCGACCGCCGTCGCGCTGGGCACGGTGTACATCACCGGCGCGCCCGTCTCGCGCCCGGGTCAGTACAACCTGCCGGCGAGCGGCCTGTCGCTGCGCCGGCTGCTGGCGGCCGCGAGCGTCAACACCTCGCTCGTCGAGTCGGCCGACGTCCGCCGCGCCGGGCCGGGCGGGAGGGTCGAGCGGCTTTCGGGCAAGGACCTGAACAACGGCGCGGGGCCCGATATCGAGCTGCGCGCCGACGACCTCGTCACGGTTCACGAGGCGCCTCGATGATACATAGCTTGTCTATGGTTTGAGGGCCCTCCGCTCAACTTTGAGCTCATCAACGTCTACCATCCGACCGATGTCGGCGAGCGACTCATCGCCCGCCGCCCCCCACCGGAGGCAGACACCATGCGCGTCAAGACCGCTCCCGCCAAGAAAACCGCCAAGGCCTCGCTCAACGGCAACGGGCACGCAAAGAAGACGGCCAAGCCCGCCAAGAGCGCTCCCCGGAAGAAGGCCTCGCTGCTGACCCACGAGACCGCCCACCTGTTCAAGGCGGGCGAGATCACCAGCGACAAGCCGATCATCTACGTCAACGGGCGCATGGTGCCCAAGAGCCAGGCGATGATCAGCGTCTACGACCACGGCCTGCTCTACGGTGACGGCGTGTTCGAGGGGATCCGCATCTACAACGGCCAGATCTTCAAGTGCGGCCAGCACATGGAGCGCCTGTGGCGCTGCGCCGAGATGATCCGCCTGCGCATCCCCGTCTCGCGCGACGAGATGGTGCAGATCATGCGCGACTGCGTCGACGCCAACGGGATCAAGGACGGGTACATCCGCCTGGTGGTCACGCGCGGCTACGGCACGCTGGGGCTCGACCCGCGCAAGTGCCCCGTCGCCGGGGTCATCTGCATCGCCGACCAGATCGCCCTCTACTCCCCCGAGCAGTACGAGAAGGGGATGAAGATCATCGTCGCCAAGCGCCCCCGCACGCCGATCGAGTGCCTGGACCCGCGGATCAAGAGCCTCAACTACCTCAACAACATCCTGGGCAAGGTCGAGGCGATCGACCAGGGGTGCGACGAGGCGATCATGCTCAACACCGACGGCATGGTCGGCGAGTGCACGGGCGACAACATCTTCGTCATCCGTGACGGCAAGGTCTTCACCCCCCCCACCGAGGCCGGTCTCCTCGAAGGGATCACCCGCCGGTTCGTCATGGACCTGTGCGCCGAGATGGGCATCGCCTGCAACCTCAAGAGCATGCGGCCCGAAGAGGTCAAGACGGCCGACGAAGTGTTCCTCACTGGTTCGGCCGCCGAGATCATCGCCGTGACGCAGATCGACGATATGAAGATCGGGCACGGCAGCGAATGCCCGGTCACCAAGCGGTTGCGCCAGGCGTTCCGCAAGGTCGTCACCGCGGCGGTTATCCCCGAGGATTGACGCGCTCCTCCGCGCCAACCGCCGACTTAACCCGCCGCACGGCGGGTTTTTTTGTCGAGATATTGCTCAGCGCGGTTGCCGAATCGCGGCCGTGAAGTAGACTGGGCCGGTCGCCGGCGCGTCGTCGGAAGGCTGGCGACACAGGCCGCGGCTGTTGTTTTCACCGCGCGCTCAAACGGAGCCGTTGGTGCACATCGTTCCACGCGCGTTCTCCCTGCTCTCGCTCGCGTTGACGGCGGGCGTTCACGGTCAGGCTACGTTCACAGGCATTGGGGTCCTGCCGGGCTTTGACAACTCAATGGCCGTCGGCGTGAGCGACGACGGGCTGACCGTCGTCGGCGACATGATACCGGCCAACTTCATGCTCCCCGTGCGCGGCTTCCGCTGGAACGCGGGCAGTGCCGCCCTGGCCCCACTTCCGGGCGGCTACGTCGGGTCGCGGATCCTGGGGATCAGCGGCGACGGCACGACCATGATCGGTTCCATCTCCACCCAACCGTTCGGCCCCAACACCCTGGCGGCCGCTTGGAGCGGTGCGTTCGCAGCGACGCCTTTGAATCCAGGGGGTATCAGGGCCATGGCGGTGAGCGGCAACGGCACCGTGGTTGCCGGCATGGGGTACAACAGCACCTTCGAATTCCGCGCAATGCGGTGGAACGGCGGCGGGGGGGGCGGGGGCGGCCTGATCGGTCCGGACGTGCAGACTTACGCCGGCGCGGTCAACGCGGCTGGCGACTTGATCGCCGGATACGCAAACCCGCCGGAGGGCGGCTCGTTCGCCTTCGTGACTGGACCGGCCGGCGATACGCCGCTCCCGAACCCCATCAACGGGTTTGCGCTTGGGGTTGACGGGATGAACAGCGCCGGCACACAAGTTGTCGGCAGGGGCGGGTTTGGCGACCAGATCCACACCTTCCTTTGGTCGCTCGATGGACCACCCTCTGTGCAGGTGCTGCCCAACCCCTTCGGCGCGCAGGCTTCGATGGGGCCCGCAGGAATCACCGACGCCGGTGTAGTTGTCGGCTCCGTGGACGGCGGAGGGACCTCTGGCAGCTTTATCTGGACGACCTCAAGCGGGACGGTGCGCCTAGAACCGGTGATGACCGCGTATCGCGCCGACCTGTCCAACTGGACCAGCATCACCGTCGCGGACATCTCACCTGACGGCCGGACCCTCGTCGGCTTTGGAACGCACGAGGTGTCGCCCGGCGTTTTCCGGCAGGAAGGGTGGATCTTCAGCAGCCCGGTGTCCGTCCCCGCTCCGGCTTGCGCGGGGCTGCTGTGCGGCATGATCTGCTCCGCAGTCAGGCCTCGGCGTTGAGCAGTGCTGATTAACACGCGTTGCCGTCCCTCCTCCCATGCTGCGCTCATCCCCAGTGCCCGAGAACCCCGTTTATGGGGGGTCGCCAAGGGGTTTTCCCCCTTGTATCAGGGCCAATCTCCGCCACACTTCTCACTGAATCTTCAGCCGGTTCCCGGTCGTAGACAACAGTGTTGACAGTGCCGCCACCCCGCCGGTGCACTCGCTTGGGCGCCGTAGCGCGGCGGCAGGAGGAACGTCCGTGAGCACCACCTCCCAGAACCGACTTCTCTCCGCGGCGGGCGTTGCGCTCGCGGCGGGGCTCGTGACCGTTGCCGCGCCCAGCGCGAAGGGGGACATCGACTTCTCCTTCTCGCTGAACCTGGGGTGGTGCGACCCTGACCCGTA
>DASPMT010000510.1:0-9622 GCA_035626935.1 Phycisphaerales bacterium
TGGCGGTCCCGACGGCCGTGGCGGCGCCGCCGGCGTCGGGACGGGTGGTGAGCTCGACAGCGTCACCAACCGCGAACGCGCCCGGCTGCTCGGTCTCGAAGCCGATGCGGTAACCGGCTTTGGGAAGGCGGTCGGCAAGCACCTGCATCTGGCCGTAGAACCACGCCGCGAACGCGGCCGTGACCAGCCCCAGCAGGACGGCGGTCATCACACGGACCCAGTAGCCCTGGCCGGATTTGTAGATGCCCAGGTTCATAAGAGGAGGTGCTTCCGTTCGCGGCCCGGGTCCGCGGCACAGGCCGCGGTCGGGGGTCGGAGGGGAGGGAGGTTGAACACGCCGGGAGGGACTTGAACCCGCAACCTGCGGATTTGGAATCCGCTGCTCTACCAGTTGAGCTACCGGCGTAGGGGGACAGGTATGAGTGACGAGTCACGAGTCACGAGTCACGAGTGCGACACTCGTGACTCGCTGCTCATCGCTCGTTACTTGCGCTTGATCTTGTGCAGGGTGTGGCGGCGGAGGCGGGGGGAGTACTTCATGAACCCCTCCTTGAGCTTCTCGGCGATGCCGCCCTTGACGTTGATCTCGGTGCGGTAGTTGAGGTCGCCGGACTCTGAGCACTGGAGCCAGACGTATTCACGAGCGAGCGATTTGCCTTTGGCCATGGGTCACCTCTGCTGCGGACGTGCGGCCGATGGCGGCCGCGGGTTGATCTTGCCGGGACGATCTGAAAACCGTCGTCCCCTTCGGCGAAAGCGGCCCGACGGGTTCCCCCGTCGGGCCGATGATTGTTGCTGATCGTAAGGCCCGTTCTGTTTCGTCGCGGTCTTCAGGGCCTGGCCCATCCATACCCGCCGAACGGCGATCTTACTGGATGTCTCGAGCCACCCCGCCGCAGGCGGCGGGAGCATCGTCAGGCGATGATCTCGGTGACGACGCCGGAGCCGACGGTGCGGCCACCCTCGCGGACGGCGAAGCGGAGACCCTTCTCCATGGCGACCGACTTCTCGCCGAGGTCGACGGTCATGGTGATGTTGTCACCCGGCATGCACATCTCGGCCTTCTGGCCGTTGCTGCCGATGAGCTCCTGGACCGCGCCGGTGACGTCGGTGGTGCGGAAGTAGAACTGGGGCTTGTAGCCGGCGAAGAACGGGGTCGTGCGGCCGCCCTCTTCCTTGCTCAGGACGTAGACCTCGCCCTTGAACTTAGTGTGGGGGTTGATGGAGTTGGGCTTGCAGATGACCTGGCCGCGCTCGATGTCGTCCTTTTCGACGCCGCGGAGGAGGACGCCGACGTTGTCGCCGGCCTGGCCCTGGTCGAGGGTCTTCTGGAACATCTCAACGCCGGTGACGACGGTGGCGCGCTTGTCCTTGCGGAGGCCGACGATCTCGACGGCGTCGCCGACCTTCAGGACGCCACGGTCGATACGGCCGGTGGCGACCGTGCCGCGGCCCTTGATCGAGAAGACGTCTTCGACGGCCATCAGAACCGGCTTGTCGATCTCGCGGGTGGGCTCGGGGATCCAGGAGTCGATCGCATCGAAGAGGTCGTCGATGGGCTTGCAGGCCTTGTCGTCCTTGGGGTTCTCCAAGGCGAGCTTGCTCTGGCCGCGGATGATCGGGGTCTTGTCGCCCGGGAAGTTGTACTTGGTGAGCAGGTCGCGGATCTCGGACTCGACCAGCTCGAGAAGGTCGGGGTCGTCGACGAGGTCAACCTTGTTGAGGAAGACGACGATGTAGGGGACGCCGACCTGACGGGCGAGCAGGACGTGCTCGCGGGTCTGGGGCATGGGGCCGTCGGCGGCCGAGACGACAAGGATCGCGCCGTCCATCTGGGCGGCGCCGGTGATCATGTTCTTGACGAAGTCGGCGTGGCCCGGGCAGTCGACGTGGGCGTAGTGGCGCTTGGCGGTCTCGTACTCGGTGTGCGAGGACGCGATGGTGACGGTCTTGTTGGCGTCACGGACGGTGCCGCCCTTGGTGATCTCGGCGTAGGTCTTGGGGGTCTGGCCGTTCTTGACGGCCGAGCGGGCCGAGAGGGCGGCGGTCAGGGTCGACTTGCCGTGGTCGATGTGCCCGATGGTGCCGACGTTGACGTGCGGCTTGTTACGCGTGAAAGTGCCCTTTGCCATATTCGATGCTCCGTGAACGAAGTGAAGTTGCTTGTCGAGAACCGGTGTCAAACCCCTCGTGGGGCGGCCCCTTGGGGCCCGTGTGGATCCGTCCTGAACTGCGGCGGGGCTTCCTGCCCGCGACCGAAACCGCCCTGCGGCGGCGCCGTGCCCTTGCCCGGCTTCAGGGAAGAGCCGCTGATGGGATTTGAACCCATGACCTCAGCCTTACCAAGGATGCGCTCTACCACTGAGCTACAGCGGCCTGTTGTCGAGACTCTGACGCCGCGTGCCCGGTGTGGCCGGGTCAGTCGATGACAGACCCCGAGCGGGGAAGCCCGCCAAGGGGGACGATGATAGCCCTCCACCCTTACGGGTCAACGCAGCGGGGGTGGGGTCGCGGCGGGGCGCCGAAAGGGGCTTCAGGCCGGGGGTGCTTCTGCGGGGTCGGCACGCATAAAGAGGACTTCGCCCTTGGTGACGGCTTGGCCGGGTTTGAGCGCGTGGGGACCGTGGTAATCGGCAAGCTTGGCGAGGGGGACACCTGCGGCTGGGGTGCAGCGCCAAGTCTGCCAAATTTCGGCCATCTTGGCGGGCATGGTCGGGGAGAGGATGAGGGTTGCCACGCGGATGGCTTCGGCGCAGTGGTAGAGGATGGCGCCGAGCTGGTCTTTGAGGGCGGGATCGGTGTCGATCTTCTTAGCGATGGAGAAGGGCTTGGTGGCGTTGATGTAGCCGTCGACGGCACGGACGAGGGCGATGGCCTCGGCGGTGGCGCCGACCAAGTCGTGGGCGTTGGCCTTGGCGGCGGCGTTGGCGGCGGCGGCGGCCGTGAGAGCGGGCCAGTCGTAGCCGTCGATGGTCTTTGTGACACCTTTAGGATCGGGGAGCACGCCGTTGAAGGAGTTGTCGACCATGGTGCCGACGCGGCGCGCGACGTTGCCGATTCCGTTGGCGAGCTCGGCGTTGAACGTCTCGACGAACTTCGCGTGCGAGAAGTTGGCGTCGGTCGCGTTCTGGGGGCCCTGCGTCACCAGGTAATAGCGGAACGCGTCGCGCCCGAACCTGTCGCAGTACGCGCGGATGACGTCGATGTCGACGAAGTTGCCGAGGGTCTTGCTCATCTTGACGCCCTCGCGCACCCAGTAGGCGTGGGCGTAGACGTGCTTCGGGAGCGGGCGCTTGAGGGCGATGAGCATCGCCGGCCAGATCACGGCGTGGAACCAGAGGATGTCCTTGGCCATGAAGTGGCACGCAGGCGGCCAATACCTGTTCTTTTCGGCGGTATCGACGGCGGTGAGGTAGTTGCACAGCGCCTCTATCCAGACGTAGACGCGGTGGTTGGCGTCGTTGGGCATGAGTACGCCCCACGTGCTCTCGCCGGGCTTGATGGCGCGGGAGACGGGGACGTCCTTCAGGCCGGCCTTGAGACGGCCGAGCACCTCGTTGCGGCGCTCGGAGGGGAGCACGAAGTCGGGGTTTGCGGCGAAATGGTCGGCGAGAGCCTTCTCGTAGCCGCTGAGCCTGAAGAAGTAGTTCTTCTCGGTGCGCTTCTCCAAAGGCCGGCCGGTGACGGGGGACTTGAAGCCGGCCTCCTCGGCGACCGAATCGGTGAGGTACTCGTCCTGCGACACGTCGTACCACCCGACGTAGTCGCCGAGGTAGACGTCCCCCTGCTGCAGGAGCTGAGCGATGTACTGCTGGGCCAGCTTCTTATGGTGCGGGTCGCTGGTGCGGTAGAAGACGTCGTGGCTGTAGCCGAGGAGGTCGAAGGCCTTCTTGAACTCGCCGGCGCACTGGTCGACCCACTGCTGCTCGGTCATGTTGTGCTCGACGGCCTTGGCGATGACCTTGTCGGCGTGCTCGTCTGTTCCGGTGAGGAAGTAGACGTCGTCGCCCAGCAACCGTCCGAACCGTGCGGCGACGTCGGCGACGCCCGTGGTGTAGCAGTGGCCGATGTGGGGGCGGTCGTTGACGTAGTAGATCGGGGTGGTGAGGTAGACGGCGCGCTTCGGCATTGTCCGCGAGGGTACGCGCACGGGGGGTTCGGCGGCCCAGGCCGATCAGGCGGTCGGTCTAGGGACAGGGCGTGAACATAAGGTCGAGCATGACGACGAGGTCGTTGTTGTCCAACCAGCCGTCGCCGCCGATGACTGCGCCCGCGGACGCGATGTCGGCGGAGCGCTGGTTTGCGAAGAAGGCGTTGATGAAGAAGATGAGGTCGTTGTTATCTCTGCGCCGGTCGCCGCCGGCGCGGGCGCCGGCGGATGCAAAGTCGCCGATGCAGAACGGCAGGGGAGTGACGGGCGGCAGGATCGGCTGTTCGACGATCATCACGCGGTACGCGAACGGAAACACGGCTTTGGGCGCAACGATGGTGTCGTCGACGAGCGCGGTGATCTGCCAGCCACTCAGGCGCCAGTCGGACCGCCGCAGTTCCTGGCCGTTCGAGTCAACGAACACGAGCGCGTAGCCGCCGCGGTCCAGCCCCTGAGTCTGCCAGGTGTCCCGGTCACCCGGTCTGTCTATCGTCGCCTCGATGATCTCGCCGAGCCGCACGGTCGCCGGTTGCTCGAGACTCGGCCCGCCCTCGTCAGAGCCCGGACCAAGGTCCATCTGTTCGGCGTACAGCGGCCAAGAAGGGGCGTAGTCGGGCTGCACCCACAGCACTCCGCTGTCGTGCGCGAAGAAGGGATCGCCGAGCGACCACCGGTGCAAGAACGCGCCGTTCTCGTCAAAGAACGACCCCCAGACGTAGGACGGGGCCTCCGTCTGGTTCAGGAACGCACTCGATAGATCGAACCGGTACCAGCGGTTCGCCTCCACGCGCACACCGAACCTGACGGGCTGGAGCGGCGCGAGGGAGAAGAGCGTCGCCCGCTCGCCGAGTCGGACGACGGGCCAACCAAGGGGGCCTTCGACGACACCATCGGTTGGGTGTAGCCGACCGATTCGCTCAATCGTCAGCGTATAGTGCTGGCCGACCGTCAGGCCGCGCACCGTGATCGGGTCGGAGTTGCGTGGCACGCCGAAGGGGACGTAGTAGTAGAACACGGGTTCGTCGGCGGCGGGTTGGTAGGTGTAGTTTGCGGCGCGGAGCACGGACACGTCCGAGCCACCTGTGATGCGCAGGCGGTAGGCGGTGCCCGCCTCCCACGGGATTTCGAAGACATCGCGGTCGCCGGGGTAGTGAATTGTGCCGGTCGTCGACCCCTCTTGCAACTTGGCGGGCCAGTCGGCGGCGGGTGTGTCGCCGCTGATGCCGTGGTCGGAGATCACGCAGGCTGTCGAAACTGCAAAGTTGTCGTATTGGCGGTAACTGACCTTGAGCCCGTAGAGACCGGTTATGGGAGCGACGAAGCGCCGCTCGAATGTACCTTCCGGACCGTCCGGCACGGGGACCCAGTCGCCGTCATCGATCGGAGCGCCCGACGGGTCGAGTGCGCTGAGAGCCGCCCAGTAGTGCCCGGTGGAGTAGCAGTATGTCCGCCCAGCGACGAGTTGAACGGCGAAGACGTCGGCGAGATCGCCGCCAAGGTGGCGGCGGGCCTGGAACGGGACACCGACCTGCACCGTGGGGGCTCCGGCCAGAGTGGCGGGAGCCTCGTCGTCGGCCGAGGGCCCGATCAAGTGTGACGTCGTAACCGGTCCGACATAATCCAGGGAAACGTTGTAGGAGTGCGCCGGTCCTGTTGCGGGGAAGGATCCCTCTGGATAGCGCTTGTTGAGCAAGTCGAGCCGAGCCGGGAATGAGTCGAGTCCTGCACCACCAAGCGACGTCATGGAGACGCTCGCGTCCTGAACGTGAAACTGGGTCGTTCGCGTGTACTGCTCAGGCCCGACCGAGCGAACGAGGCTGAAGCCCGGGAAGATGACCGAGTTCGGGCTGTTCGGCACTGTGTACCGGCATCGGAGCCTGTAGATCCCCGGCGCAGTGGGTCGTTCGATCAGTAGCGAGTCGACATCGGTCGGGTATTCAAGCGATCCGGCGACCGGCTCCTCGACACGCACGACGGCCGCGCCGTTGGTGTGGGGGTCCCCGGTCATATCGGTCACAGGGCCGAGGTCCGCGGCGACAACGCGGTAAGTACCGGGCGGGCCCGCGAGCCCGAAGCGAATTGGCCGGCCGTCGTCTCGCGAGCGGAACCGCATCGATTTCACTGGTACCGAAGAGGAACCGGGCGTGGCCGGTAGTGCCGCTTCACAAGAACCGAGTGCGCCCCACTCGGCGACCTCGCCCACTACCCTCAGTCCACTCTGGTTCGAGTACGAGAGGTCTTGCGGCAGGTATGGATACAGGCCCGCCCTGAGGACGTCAACGGTGCACGCCCGTCCGGGAGCGAGCTCCACGGCGAACCAGTCAATGTCGCCGCGTGTGCTGGCGGCCGGTGGATAGTTGAAGACGCCAGGACCGCCGATGGCACCATCGACGCGCACGCTGCCGAGGGTGGGTGGACGCAGAAACGTCGCGCGGTCGGATGTGTTGCCGTGGTCGTCGGTTGGCGCCGAGCTCACGCGCGTGACACCTACCCGGTAGAAGTGCGACAGGGCGTAGCGCTCGTTCCATCGCAGATTGATCGTGAGCGTGCAGTCGCCGACCGCCTTGTACATGCCGTTGTACAGATTCACCAGGCACGGCGATCCAGCGGGATGATCGCTCGAAACCGGGACGCCGCGGATCTGGGTGTAGAACGATGGAGACCAGACACCTGGCGCGGCCCCCGAGGTCAGCAGAATCTCGGCGCGGTAGACCCCCCCGTCGGAGCATGCGAACCGGAAACAGTCAACGTCGGGCACGACGCGGTCGGGCAGGCGGCGGTCGGGCGTGAGCGTGCCGCTGTACCACTCGCCGTCGCTAAGCAGGATCCCTTCGCTTTCGATGTCGGGCTCGGGGTCGCCCGGGTCGGCGAACGAATCGACGACGACTTGGTAGCGTCGCGGCTCGCCGGTGGCGCGTGCCGCGCCCAGGATCGTGAGGTACTCGATGCCGCCGCCGCCGCTCAGCCAGCGCGCCTCTGCCGTGTACCCGAGCTCGACTAGAGCCCACGCGGTTGACAAAGGCTGATAGAACGATGGGTCGAGGGTGAACACCTCCCACGGCGCGTCGATCGGACCGGACGTGATCCGATAGATCCGACCCGCCTGGGTCTGAAGACCCCAGACATCGACATCGGGCCGCCGCGGCAGCTGGTACTCGCTGTAGCCGTCGTTGACGCCGACATGCAGGACGCCTGCTGTCTGCTGCGTATCTCCGGCGTCGTCGGGACGTACCTGTCCGACCGCTGTGGCTTGCAAACACCCAGTCGACAGCAACACCGCGTACACGGCAAGCGTGTGAACCATGACAGACCCCTTCACCCGGACCAGAACGGCCGGGGCACGAGAAGCCCACCCGTGACGTCCTGTTCGCACGGCACATCCGCGAGGTTTCACTTGTCACCGAGGAATGCTGGTGTCAACACCACAATGCCGGGCTTGCTCAAGCGGAATGTCGCAGCTATCGGCAGCGGTCTGCCAGTTTCAGGTGCGACGTGTGCGACGTGAGATGGCAACCGTCAGGGCAACGGCGCAAGAACATCGAGCCCATGGTGCGGGCGGGACCAGCGAACGCCGGTTGGAAAGTCAGCACCCCGCGAAGAACTGATCGATGAAGACGATGAAGTCGTTGTTGTTGGGGGCGCCGTCGCAGCCGCGGAGCCCCCCCGCGCTGCCGATGTAGTGTCCGGCCGGTGAGGCCGCCGCCGTCGGCGCGGGTGGCGGTGATGTTGTAGCACACAGCGAGTCTTCTTGGACTGCCGGTTGAAACTTCAGCGGCCAGCGACAGGATGACAAGAGCCCCGCGCGGTTGGCGGTCCGGGTCGGCGCACAAGGGTGAGTGTGCGACAGTCGGGGCCTGTGCCGCGCCGGGCTTGTTGGTATGAGGTCTGGGCGATCAGTCGCTGGACGAGGCGTCTTGCTCTATTGCACACCTTGCCGCTGCGCGGCGAAGGTGTGGCACGTCAGCAACCGGCGAAGAACGAGTCGATGTAGACGACGAAGTCGTTGTTGTCCCACGCGTTGTCCTGCCCGGGCACGCCGCCTGCGGCACCGACGTCGGCGCGGGCGTCCTGGTTGAAGAAGTAATCGATGAAGACGATGAAGTCGTTGTTGTCGAGAACACCGTCGGCTCCGGGGACGCCGCCCTGGCCGCCCAGGTCGGCGGGGCAGCAGCTTGCGACGGCGAGCACGGCGGTGCCCGATTCGACGCTCTGGCCGCACGCGGTCGTTGCGCGGCAGTGGAAAAGTGCCGAAGGGCCGGCCTGGACGCTGTCGATCAGGAGCGTCGGCGTGTTCACGCCGCTGTAGACGACGCCGCTGGGATCGGCTCCGTCGGACAACGCGACGCCATTGCGTCGCCACTGATAGGCCGGGACATGCCAGCCGGTATCCACGCCGAAGGTCATCGCGGCTGAGCCGCCGGGGCAGACCTCGGCGGACTCTGGCTGACTGACGACGCTGATGGCGGGGGTACCAACGGCGCGGGCGTACGAAGCGCTGAACTGCCCGTCGACGGTCTGAAAGTGGCCCGCGGCGTGCAAGTCCTGGCCGTTAGCGAGCAGCGCGAGGACGGTGTCGTCCGCGCCGACACCGGCGTTGTCCGACGACCCGATCTCCAGCCACGAAGTGCCGTTCCACTGGGCCATGCGGTAGACGCCGGCGGGCCCGCTGGCGGTGAACGCGCCGCCCGCGGCGATCGTTCCGTCGATAGCGACGAGCGTGTGGACCGGAGCGTTGAACCCATCGCCGACCGGCGCCCACGCCGAGCCGTTCCAGACGGCGACGCGACTGGCGGGGTTGCCGCCGGCGGTGGTGAAATCACCCCCGGCGTAGAGCATGCCGTTGAGCACGGCGAGGGCGCGGACGGTGCCGTTGGTGCCGCTGCCGAGCGGCTGCCACGAGCCGCCCGCGGCGGGGTCCCACCGCGCGACGAAGTTGCGCGGCTGGCCGCCGGCGTTGGTGAAAGCCCCGCCCATGACGATCTGGCCGTTGTAGACCGCCAGCGCCATTACGTCACCGCTTGCGCCGGTGCCGAAGGCAGACCACGCCGAACCGTTCCAGCGGGCGACGCGGTTTGCGGACAGGCCGCCGGCGCTAGTGAACGAGCCGCCGACGATCAGGTCGACGTCGGAAAGGCCGTTGTTGAGAGCGGCGAACGCGAGCGGTGGCCCGTTGAGCCCACTCCCCAGCGGCGTCCACTGGAGTGTGACCGGGTCGCGCGCGGCGATGCGGTTGGCAAGCGTGGCGCCGACCTGCGTGAAGCTGCCCCCGACGATGAGGCTGGGCGAAAAGTTGAGCTGGTTGAAGAGGTGCGAACGCAGCGCGGTGACCGGGCCGTTGATCGAGGAGACTCCCGACCAGGTTGTGCCGTCAGAGGAAGCCAGCCTGCCCGCCGGAACCGACCCGATGCTGGTGAAGTCTCCGCCGACGTATACGCGTCCCTGGTGGACGGTGAGGCAGCGCCCGGGGCCGTT
>DASPMT010000511.1:0-3048 GCA_035626935.1 Phycisphaerales bacterium
CGACTGGATCACCTGCCAGGGCCTCGACCGCGAGCAGCGCCGCGACATCGCTGGCGCCCGCGCCCGCTACGAGGAAGCCCTTGCCATCCTCAGACGCACCGCGCCGGCGAACGCCCCGGCCACCTCGCGGGCCGCCAACAACCTCGGCGTAGCCCTCCGCATGCAGGGGGAGTTCGACGCCGCGGAGCGCATACTGAACGAAGCCCTCGCCATGCGCCGCGCCCTCAACGGCCCTCGCCACGCCACCGTCGCCGCCACGCTCCGCAACCTCGCCAGCAACGCGCGCAACCGCGACGACTTCGACGCCGCCGAACACCTCTTCAAGGAGGCCATCGCCGCCCTCCCCGAAGCCGAAGACGCCGCCAGCGCGCCGCGCCTCTCCATCCTCCACAACTACAGCCGACTCCTCCGCGACCTCAAGCGTCACGACGACTGCCTTGCGCTCTGCGACGACGCCCTCAAGACCATCGCCGCCGCCCGCGGCCCGCTCTCGCCCATCGCCGCGCGGTTCCACGAGATCCGCGTCCAGATCTACACCCGCCAAGGCCGCTACCAGGACGCCCTCGCCGCCTGCGAAGCCCGCGACGCCTGCGACGTTCGCCAGCTCCCCGGCAGCGTGCTCGTGCCCGAGCGCCTCTGTCAGCGTGCCGAGCTGCTCATGCGCCTGCAGCGCTGGGACGAGGCCGTCGAGCCGCTCGCCCGCGCGGAGAAGCTCGCGCCGGCCGTCGACCCCCCTGACCCGAAGTTGCTGCCGAGGATCGCCGCCGCGCAGCAAGCCGCCCGGGAGCGCAAACCCATCGCTGATGCGCCCGTCCCCGCCCAGTGACCCGCCGAGCACCGCGCACCAACGAAAAAGCCCCAGGCGGGCCCGGGGCTCTCACTCGTTCATGTCTTGGCTCGGCTCACGGGCAGCCGGAGAAGAAGTGGTCGATGAAGACCACGAAATCGTTGTTGTCCCACGCCCCGTCGGCGCCCGGCACGCCGCCAACCGAACCCATGTCGGCCACCGGGTCGTGCGCGAAGAACAGGTTGATGAACACGACGAAGTCGTTGTTGTCCAGGAGTCCGTCGGGACCCTCGACGCCGCCCTGCTTGCCGACGTCCGCCGGCCCGCACTGAATCACGGCCCCGGGGAACTTGCCCGCGTTCGCGTCGTTCAGGTTGATCCAGCCGACGTTCTCGCCCCAGGCGAAGCCGAAGAACCGCTGCGCCGCGGCGTCAAAGCGGGCCGGCTGGGCCGGCGTCGCCAGCGCGCCGCCGCTGAAGTTGATCCAACCGATGTTCTCGCCCCACGCGAAGCCGCTGAGGTTCCCCGTTGCGGGGTCGCGGTTGACGCCGAAGTCGGTGCCGTTCACGTTGGCGTACTGCCCGCCCGGCCCGGCCGGGGTCCCGTCGCCCAGGTTGATCCAGCCAACGTTCTCGCCCCACACAAACCCGCTCAGGTAGCGGGCGCGGACCACCGCTCCCTGGCTCGTCACGGGGTTGCCCGCGTCGCGCCAGTTCATCCACCCGATGTTCTCCCCCCACGAGAACTTGTTCGTGGCGTCAATGTTCGAGAGCTGCGCCAGCGCGGGTGAGGCGGCGGCGGCGAGGGCGAACGAGGCGAGCAGCGTGCGGTTCATGATCGGTCTCCGGTAGTCAGTCTACCTCAAATGCGACGGAACGGTAGGGGGCGGGCAAGAAAATCCGGACGTCGCCGTGCAATCAGTGCGCCGGGTCTTACATGCGGGGCGGGCCAGGCTCTTGACGCGTGAAAAGCGCTCGCGCACCACGGCCTAATAGGCGATGTTGGCGTTGGGATCGGTGAAGCCGAGCCCGCCGCCGCCGTTGCCGTTGATCGCCGCGGCGTTGGTGGTGCCCGTGGTCACCAGCCCGACCCGGTTCCCGACGGGGATGACGTAGTTGGACACCCCGTTGTTGCCGCACGTGTTCCTCACGACCACGTTCTGCGTCCCGCTGACGAAGACGCCGTACCCGTTGATGGTCGACTGGTTGGACTCCACGAAGTTCTGGTCACCGTTGCACCAGATCCCCGCCAGCGCGCCTGCGCCGTTGAACCGCACCTGGTTCCCCGTCACCGTGCACCGGTCCCCGGTCTTGATCCCCTGCTGCGTGTTCGAGACCACCAGGCAGCTGCGCACAGTGGCGACCGAACCGACCGACATGCCCACCAGCTCGTTCTGAACCGCCGTGCACCCGTCGTACACCGCGTTGTTTGCGCCCGCGAACCCGTTCTCTTCGTTGTACCCGGCGCGGCATTGGGAGTACCGGTCGGCGTACGAGCCGACGAACCCGTTGCCCTCGTTGTCGTCGGCGACGCAGCCCGTCAGCAGCGCGTTGTTGGTCTGGAAGCCGTCGTTGGAGTTGCCCGTCGCGGTGCACCCGTCGAACGCGTCGAACGACGCGTCCCCGAGAAAGCCGTCGGTGTTGAACGTCGACACGCACCCCCTGAACCGGCTCCGGCCCCCCATGGACGAAAAGCCCGCGCCCGTGTTCCCCGCCGCGACGCAGTCGCTCACCAGCGCGCCGGCCCCTACGGCGATGCCGCCGACGCACGAGCGGACGTTCACGCCGCTGACCCGCGCCTGCAGCGCGTTCCCAAGGTCGATTCCCTTCCCTCCGAACCCTTTGACCAGCCCGTTGCTCACGGCGCAGTCGGGGGCTCCCAGCCCGCCGCTCGTCACGCCCGACAGCGAGCCCGCGGCGCCGCTCAGCGTGAACCCGTTGAGGTCGATCCGGACACCCTGCGTCGTCACCCGTATCGCCGACTTCCCCGCCGGGCAGTTCACCTGCCCCGTCAGGTAATAGCTCCCCGCCGTCGAGATCACGTGGACGGCCGTCCCGTCACCCGGCGTGTTGGTCGCGTTGATCGCGGTGCGCGGCTCAACGTCCGCGAGGGTCTTCATCGAGGGCGCCACCGCCCCTGCCGGCGGGTTGAGCGGGCCCGCCGACGCTGCAGCCGCCAGGAGACAGACGATCACGCCGCCGACGCATGCACGCATGGGAAGACCTCCGGTGTGGGCCCGCGGCATGCGTGCCCCACACCCA
>DASPMT010000512.1:0-2270 GCA_035626935.1 Phycisphaerales bacterium
TGACCACCTTGGCGACCGGCGCCGGGAAGCTGAGAACGATGGCGCCCGTCACGTCGCCGGACATTCCGATGATGCCGGAGATGTCGTAGCGGGGCAGCGCCTCGGTCACGTGCGGCTTCCCGAGTGTCACGTCGATCTGGATCATCGTTGAGAAAACGGTTTGAACGGCCTCAACGAACGGATTGATGTAGCGAACGTCCATCTCTTGCGTGCTCCTTCGGGCCGCGGCCCGCCAGAATGTCGGTCGGCGGCGCACGCCGCTGCACCGCGCGCGGCCGTCGGCTCTGCAAGTTGAGTGTCCATACTCAACCAGTCGCGCCGCGGCCGCCCCGATCAATAGCAGCGTCGAAGTGGCTGCACAGCGGGATCAGTTTCCGTGCAACGGCCACCTGCAAATCCCCAGAAAGGGCATCCGCGTGCTGGAAAACCTCCAGGATCGAGTCGAGCAGTTGGCCCGGGTAGCCGTCCTCAGCGACGCGGGCGACCTGCCCGGTCTGGTCGCTCTCCAGGAGCAGGCGGTCGCGCTCGCGGCGGAGCTCGGCGACACCCAGTCGGCGCCCCTGGCCGAGCTGGCCCGCCAGATCGGTGCGCTCGCCGAGGCAATCGTCCTCCAGAAAGCGCCCGATGCGGACGCGGCGTTTACCCAGATCGGTTCGGTGATCGAGAAGATGCAGGCGTGCACGGGGGGCGGCGGACAGTCCACGCAGCCTGACGCGGGGAGCCAGAAAGCCGACAGCGAGATGATCACCGCGTGGGTGGGGGGGTGCGACGGGATGCTCTCCGAACTCGAGGCGCGGCTGCTGGTGCTGGAACGCGCACCGGAGGACGGCGAGGTGATCGCCGAGATCCGGCGCACGATGCACACGCTCAAGGGTGAGTGCGGCGTTCTCTCGCTCCACGCGGCGCAGAGCCTGTGCCACGAGGCCGAATCGCTGATCGACGCGCATGTTGACGGCGGCGGCGGCGTCCCGATCGACCCGTTCCTGCTGCTGCTGGACTGGCTGAAGGCGTACCTCACCAGGCTCTCGGCGGACCACACCGCCCAGCCCGACGATCACAAGCCCGTCATGGACGCGATCCTCACCGCTCAGCGCAGCTGTCGCAAGGGGAGCGCTGAATCCGCGCCCGTTCAAGGGGTAGACGCGCCGGCGCGCGTCGCCGCGCAGCCGACGCCGGAAGCGGCTCCGCTCGCGCGGACTCCTGTGCAGAGCGACGGATCTCCGCTTTCGTTCGCCACTCAGCCGGGCACGGAAGAGAACCTGGGCGACTTCATCTGCGAGGCGAAGGACCATATCGACGGCTCGGACGAGGCGCTGCTGGCGCAGGACCAGGACCGCGCCAACACCGAGCTCATCAACACAGTGTTCCGAGCGTTCCACACCATCAAGGGCGTATCGGGGTTCATGGCGCTCAAGCCGATTGTCTCTCTGGCGCACAGCGCCGAACAGCTTCTGGACGGGGCCCGAAGCGGGTCGCTCCAGCTTGGACGCGGGGAGCTGGACCTCATCCTTGCCTCCTGCGACATGATGATGAAGCTCCTGGCGGTGCTCGAGGGGGCAACAGGTCCCACGCGAGGCGACTTTGACGCGCTTGTCCGCAAGCTCGACGCCGCCGCGGCAACCGGCGGCAGCTCACCCGCCCATCCGCCGGCGGCAGCGCAGGCCGAGGCGCGAGCGGCCGCGCAGCCCGTGATTGAGACCAAGCCCGCGGCCGCGCCGGCCGGCACGGCCTCCTCAGTGGCCGGCCCGCTCAATCCGGCCGGGGCTGAGGTCGAAGCCTTGGGCGGCGCGAAGCTGCGGAAGTCCGACCAGACGGTCAAGGTCAGCACGACCCGGATGGACAACCTGGTCACGATGGTGGGCGAGCTGGTGATCGCGCAGCAGATGGTGGTGCAGGACGTCGCGGCCGTCGCGGGAAACGGGCACAGGGTTCATCGCACCCTCAGCCATATGGGCAAGATGATCCGGGACCTGCAGGAGGTCTCGATGTCCCTGCGGATGGTCAACCTCAAGAGCACGTTCCAGAAGATGACGCGCCTGGTGCGGGACGTTTCGCAGAAGGCCGGCAAGCAGATCGAGGTTGTAACCGAGGGTGAGGACGTCGAGCTCGACCGCAATGTCGTCGAGGCGATCACCGATCCCCTGGTGCACATGATCCGCAACTCCTGTGACCACGGCGTGGAGGGAGTTGAGGAGCGGCGCGCGGCCGGCAAACCGGCGTCGGGGCAGGTGAAGCTCCGCGCTTACCACGCGGGCGGATCGATCGTCATC
>DASPMT010000513.1:0-64370 GCA_035626935.1 Phycisphaerales bacterium
CGCGCACCCACGAGCGCGCGCCGCTCTACCCGTGTGCCGACCTGCGCGACCTGGCGCGCCGCCTGCGCGATCTGTCGGTGTTCGCGCTCGTCGACGAAGCCGTCGCGATGGGCATGGGCGACGGTGCGGGCGAGCTCGCCGGCGGCCGTGGCGGCATCGGCGACGTCATGGATGTAGTCCCCCTCGAGTTGGTCGTCGCCGTCCACCACCACTCGGACCCTGCCGCCGCCGTACTCGCGCGCGAAGACCCGGAGGATTTCCGCCACAGCCTCCGGGTCGTCCTGGTGAAGTTGCAGCAACGCATCCAGCACGCCGAGCGGCGCCGTTCGCACGCCACTCCGCCAGTGGCTGATCGTCGAGGTGTCAACTCTACAAGCCGCCGCCAGCGATGCGTCCTTGGTGAGCCCCGCCTCCTGCCACTCGCGAAGCCGGGCGGCTCCGTGGCGAATCAGGTGTGGAGGTGTCACGTTCGGGCGCTGGCTCATGACGGCTCCGGAGGGAAAGAGGAAGGTGGGAGGCGCGGATGCGAAGGTTGACGGAAGCGTCAGCTGGTGGGCGCGATCGGCGCCGCCGAGTCGATCTCGAGGGTGGAGACGGGCTGGAGGTCGAAGTCGACGACGTAGTCGTGAGAGCTGCCGGGGATCGGGCAGTCGATCGAGCAGCCCTCCTCGCCGGAGCATTCGGGGACGTGCTCCTGGCGCGCGCCCTCGACGACACGCTCGGCGATGGGGCCCCACATGATCGACTCCACCTCCTCGGCCCAGCCATCTCCAGGGGCGTCGTCGCGGTACTGATCGAGGGCGCGAAGACACCGGTTGCGCGCCTGCTCGGCCGTGACGTGGGTGTCCCAGGTGTCGCCGTCGTACGACCAGAACCGCGCACTCAAGGCCTACTTCCCGACCGGCGCGGGCTTGCGCCCGAACTGGATGTCCCGCCGCTGGCGGCGGTTGAGGCCGTCCTGGCGCGGCTCGGGGCGGCTGACAGCAACGGGCTTGGGTTCGGGCTCACGGTTGTCGACGTCAGGCGGCTGCATCGGCTGCTCCTCTGGAGTGGAGGGACCAGCCCCTGCGGCACGACCTGGGGCGGCGCGCTGCGTCAGAAGCTGGAGAGGAAGCCCGCCCTCGGTGGCTGCTCGACGTCAGACACAGGGGGTCCGTCGAAGGCGGGCAGGTGGTACGCTCGCGAGCGCAGAAGAGGGGGTACCAATGGCCGACAGACCGGCGCCCGAGCGAGTGAGCGTCATCGCGCTCGACGTTCCCTTCGGATCGATGGTGTGGCTGTTCTTCAAGGCTTGGTTCGCCTGGGTCCTGGCGACGCTGCTCGCTTGGATGATGATTGGCGCGGTGGGGGGCCTGGTATTCGCTGGCCTCGTGGCCCTTGGCCTCACCGGCGCGGTGACCAGCGCCGCCCTCGCAACTCGGGCCCCCGAGGCATCGCAAGGAACCGCATCCCCCGTGGTCCCCGTCGAAGTGATCCCAGACGATGGGCAATGGCACCGGGAGGTCGGCGAGAACGAGTTCGCCGGGAACTCCTACACGGCATGGCGACGGTCGGTCGCTGGCGACTCCGCCTTGTACGTCCGATGCCAGGGTCAGACCGTCGATTTCTTCTTCGAGGCTCCGAACTTCCATGGCGTCCAGGCCACGGCAGTCGTGGACGGGAAGAGCCTCGGGATCTGGAAGGTCAGCAGGGGCGCGGGCTCGACGCGGTTCTTGGAGCACGAGCGTGTCAAGGACATCCTGAACGCCGCGACCTTGAGCCTCACTGCAGACCGAGAGTATACGTTCAACCTGGACGGTCTTGCGGAGGAGCTGCGCGCTCTCGCCGACGGCTGCGACCAGTAGGCTCACGCCGCCTCCGGCTCTGCGCGATGGGCGCGGCGGGCCCGCGTCGTGGCCGCTGCGGCGCGAAGGACCTCAGCAGGATCAATGCCAAGGGCGTCGGCTAGACGTTCCTGGGTATCGGCACCCCCAACAACCTCCTCGTCTTCGATTCGATAGATCATTGGCCGATCAATGCCCGCCATGTCTGCGAGCTGGGCGACCGTGAGGCCAGCGGCCTCACGGGCTTCTCGCACCAGGCGGCCGAGGGTCGTGGACATGGGAACCTCTGCCTCTGTGGATATCATTCACGTCACGCCGTGTCTAGAGTTCACATACGTCGCGGTGATGCGTGACCTGGGCCAGGACTTGAAGAGGGCGCGGAAAAGCGCCGGAATCTCCCAAGTAGACCTTGCTCGTGAGCTTGGCCTGACCGAACACAGCCAGATTTCCAAGGTCGAACGCGGCCATGCGACAACGACGCTGGAGAAAGCCCAGAAATGGGCCGATCTCTGTGGCTTCGAGTTCGTGTTGCTGCAGAGGGGGAGCCCCGACGCAAATGCGCTCGCCGCCGAACTCGTGCACTGCGCGCCAGCAGACCGAGCCCTCCTGCTCGAGCTGTCCCGCGCGCTGCCTCACCTTGGCGGGGAGGCACGCTTTCTTATCGAAGGAGTCATCCTGGCGGCGAAGCAACGCGCCGCCGAGAATGCTGCCCGGCCAACCGAGGAGCAAACGCGCGAACGCGTATTGCGGGAGATCGGTGGCGCCGCTGTGGACGAGGCCGGACGCGAACTCGGGTTGAAGAGGTTGAAGGCCTAGCCGCCGATGGGCCTGCGATCGAACATCGGAGCGGAGATCCGCACGCGGCGGACCGAGCGAGGCTGGACCCTGCGCGACCTCGCCGATCGATGTGGGATTTCCTTTCAGATGCTCGGGCAGATCGAGACGGCGTATGCCAACACAACGCTGGAAGCCGTTGAACGCATCGTTCAGGCGCTCGACCTGGTGGCCGAAGTGAGCCTCCGCGACCCCAGCGAACCGGCTACCGCGTCTGCACTCGCGATCGAGAACTGCGCTCCGGAGGATCGAGCGCTGCTGCTCCTGCTGTCCCATGCACTTCCGCGCTTGGGACCCGGCGAACGGCGGGTTCTCCGCGGCATCGTCGAGTTGGCCCACGAGATCGCGGCCGAGAACGATCGCGACCCCAAGCCGGGGGGCCGCGAGCACGCGCGCCCCTAGCGTCCCACGATCGTCAGCCCCATCCCCTTGAGCGCCCCCAGCGCGCGCTCCCACGCCTCCTCGCGCGCCGTCGCGCGCTCTACGGGAGTGAGGCGCGATTCGCTGGGCGTGGGGTCGCGACGGTAACTACGGCGGATCTTCTCCGCCGCGAGCCCACGGCGAGCCTCGGCCGCTCCAGCGACGCCGATCACGGCGTACGCGCGGCTCACCGAACACCCCTAAGCGCCACGAGCTCAGGCGCGTCGCCGAGGATCTGGCTGACCTGGGCGAGCGTGGTGGCTCGGCACCGCGGAAGGTCCAAGCAAAACGCGCCGATCAGCGCCGCTCCAACGTAGGACGCATACCGCGGGTGGATGTCGGGGCAGGGGATCGCGAGGTCGATCACCATCCCGATCGAGGTGTTGGCGGCGGCCGTGTCACGAATTGTCACGGCTCCGGTTTTTTCGTGAACTGCATCCACATCAGGGTAGGATGTGAATGTCAGACACGGAGCGACCCCGATGAGCCTGTGCGGCATGAAATCCTCCAGTTTGGGCATCGCCGCGACGTCCCTGCCGCGGCCGGAGCTGTCTCCCGTAAGCGGGCGGCATGAACACGACACCAGCGAAGCGGACAACAACTGTCCGCCCATCCGAACGGGCGCCAAGGAGGCTGCGTTCGCCGCGCTCGTCGTCGGCATGCTCGCCGAGGGCGAGATCGGCATCGCCCAAGCCGACAAGCTCGCTGCACTCCTGGAAGAGCGCGGCTTCGTCGCCCAGGCCCAGACGATCCGTGACGCCCAGCCGACCGCGATCGCCCGCCAGGTGCTTCGGTGAGCGACGCCACCGATCGGGAGCTTCGCGGCCGCATGAAGTTGGACGTCCTCGCAGCGAAGCTGCGGGAGATCCGGTCGGACGCCGGCCTACGCCAAATCGATCTCGCAGCTCGCCTGGGGATCACTGCGGCCGCGGTGAGTCGGATTGAGCTCGGTCTTCGCGAAACGTGCGTTGAAACCATGGCCGCATGGGCTGACGCGTGTGGCCGCGAGCTTCGCATCGAGTTTCCGCCCAAGGGCACCGTCGCAGGCCAGGCCTGCCCGGAGCACCTCGAAGGGATCGTGGCCCTTCTCGCGGAACAACCGCCGCCGGTCCTCAGCATGGTCGAGGGCTTGCTTCGAGCAGCCGGAAAGCAGCCTTCGCGGCTGCCCGCCAAAATCGACCCCGTCGCGAACCCTGGCGACGCTCGGCGGCGCCTGTGAGCCCCCGCGACGCCCTGCACGAGCTGCTCCACCCCGCCCCGTGGCTGGAGCTCCACGAGCGGCGGACCGACTCCCGCGACGTCGAGGGGCGCTGGTACTGCCACTGTGGCGCCGACGGGGAGTTGCACGAGGCCCACGCCTGCACCCGTCAGAGCACCGCCGAGGACCGCCAGCGGGCGCACGACGCGCTCCAGGCGGAGATCGAGTGCTGGCTCGCGCTCGAGCTCGAGGTCATCCCGGAGAGCGTCGCGCTCGAGGTCGCGAGGAACGAGCGCGACTGGTGGGTGGCGGCCGACGAGCTGCTCGCGCTCGCCGAGCAGGTGCTCACCGAGAACGCCCGGAGGGCAGCATGAGCCCCGTTGATGGAACCTTCTACCGCGTGGCGTCAGCGCGGAACGGCCGGTTTTACTCCAGGACACGCCTGCGTTCGTTTATCATGCGGAATTGCCTTTTGAGGGCGCTCCGCCCTGACGCCTTGGAGCGGGGCGCGCTGGTCGATTCCTTCCTCGACTGCGACCGGTGGATGACCCGCCACACAGGCGAGACACCGGCCTCCATCGCAAGGTTCCTCGTCGACGACGTCTTCGAAGGCCGGAACCCGGATGGCGGGCCATGAGGCCCGCCCTGCTGCTCCTGTGCGGCTGGTGCGCCCTCCTGGGCGCCCTGCTCACCCAGCTGGGTGCGGAGCTCGTTGTGCTCGCGCCCGTCGCGGCGGCGTGCCTCGCGGTCGCCTGCGCGGTCCCGCCCGAGCGGTGGTGGGCCACCCTCACCCGCGGACCCGAGGAGGGCCCGTGAGCACCGCCGACCTGTTCGAGGCGTACCTCCCCATCGCGCAGCGCTTCCCCTCGGTCGCGCTCGTGGTCTTCCGGTTCTTGCTCGCGAATCACCGTCGCCTCGAAGCGACGAGCCCCGAGGAGTAGCCCATGTCCGAACTCGCAAAAGCCGTCGTGCGGGTCATGCGCGCGGTTCGCTACGTCCCGGAGACGGGGCGGAACCAGTTCCACCGCTACAGCTACGCGTCAGACGAGGATCTTCTCACGGTTCTCCAGCCCGCGATGGCGGAGAACGGCCTGGCGCTGATCCCTTGCCGCACCGACGTGAAGGTCGAGGCGCACAGCCCGGACGCCAAGGGCAAGCCGCAGTGGAGGACGGAGCTCGTCGTCACGTACAAGCTGCTCCACGAGAGCGGCGAGGCCGAGACCGTTCAGGCGCCCGGATGCGGGATCGACGGCGAGGACAAAGGCACGTACAAGGCCATGACCGGCGCTCTCAAGTACGCGCTCCGGCACCTCTTCCTCGTTCCAACCGGCCAGGACGCGGAGCGGGCGCATGAGGATAGCCACCCGCCTGCAACGCAGGGACGCCCGAGCCCGAGCCACCAGCAGCAGCAGCGGCCCCAGGCGAACCCGCAGCAGCAGGGCCCATCGCAGGCGGCCGCTCCTACGCCCCAGGCCGCCTCGCAGGCCACGCCTGCGCCGCAGGGACCCAACCCCCGGGGTGCGAGCGGATCGACGGAGGGATCGAGCGATCGAGTCGGCGGCCTCCTGAAACTCTGCGGGCGGATGCTGGCGCCGAACGCCATCCCCGAGGGCGCAAAGCGCGCGGTGCGCGAGCGCTTCGCGTTGCCCGAGGCCGTCGACCTCGGCGCCATCCCCGAGGCTTTGCTCCGCGGCACGGCAGCGAGCGCGGCGGCAGACGAGCTGGCTCGGCACGCCAAGCCCGGCGATGCCGAGCTGATCGCCGCCGCCCGTAATGCGGCAAACGCGGACCTCCGGGCGCTCCATGTGGCGGTGTTGCGCGGCTTCGGCCTGGCGCTTGCCGCAGCCGCACACGCCGCGAACGGCAACCGGGCGGCGGCATGAAGCCCCTCGTCTACGTCGCGGCGCCCCTCGCGGGCGACGTCGAGCGCAACGTGCGCCGTGCGGCGGCTCTCGCCCGGCTGGTGGTCGAGGAGCACGGGAACCCGATCTGCGTCCACCCCGCAGTGGCCGCTGGCGTGTACGGCGACGACCACAACGCGGAGCACCGCCGCCGCGGGCTCTCGCTCGACCTGGAGCTCCTCGTCCACGTCCACAACGCCGGCGGGCAGCTCGTGGCGCTGCTTCGTGACGATGGCTCGGCCTCGCCGGGAACGGCGGTGGAGATGGAGTTCTGGGTTCATCGCCTCGGCGGCGCGAGCCCGGAGCTGGTCACCTGGTCGGACCTCGCGGAGCGCTTCGCGGCGGTTGGCCTGGCTGGCCTCCATGCCGCGCTCACGACTCCCACCTACCTGCCGCCGGCTCCGCCAGCGGGCTGGGAGGTGTCGCTGTGACCCCCGCGAGCGTTCAGGCAGCGCGGGCCGCCATGGGGGACCGCGAGGCCGCCAGGCGGTACCGCTGGCTAGCGGAGCTGCTCCCCGCCAGCCGTGACCACTACCTCCGCTGCGCCTCCGAGGCGGAAAGGTCGGCCATCGACAACGAGCGACGCGCCTACCAGCTCGAACAGAGCGAGTTGGCGGCGACGCGGCTCCGCAGGCTCCAAGACCCCGAAACCTTCCCACCCCGCCGCCTGACCGCGGCCGACGAGGGCTGACCCATGCGCCTCCAGCGGATCACCGCCACCGGTGCCGGCCTTAAGGGCCAGACGTTTTCGGCGCAGCTCACCGGCGTCGACGTGTTTGTCGGTCCCAACGGGGCCGGCAAGAGCACGCGCCTGCTCGCGGTGCTCGCGGGGCTCCGCGGCCTCGCCGAGACGCCGTCAGACTCCGCACGCGAGTATCTCGGGCCTGTCCTGCCCACGGCGACGGTGGACCTCGACTTCGAGCGCGCGCGGATCTCTCGCTTCTTGGGCGACAGCCACCGCACGGCGAGCGCGCGCAAGGCGGACGGGATCGCCGAGGAGGTCGCAGGCGCCCACCTGGTGCGCTGGGACCTCGCCGATCTCGCTGCAGCCGCGCCCTCGGACCGCGCCAAGCTCCTCCAGCGGGTGTGCGACCTCGCCGCGGACGCCTGGGCACGTGACCGTCTCGTCGCGGAGCTCCGAGAGCGGCTGGCCCCGGTGGCCATCGAGGAGGGCGCGGAGCCGCCCGCGACGATCCGGCTGCTCGAGGAGCTCGTCGCCGAGCTGGCGAGTGCCGCCGGGGGCGCCACCACGCCCTCGAAGTGGCTCGCGGCGGCCCTCGAGTGGGCCAAGCAAGAGTTCACCGCCGCGAACGCAGCGAAGCGCCAGGCTGCCGCGACGGTGGATGGCCTCGCGGCCGAGATCGCGGCTGCCCGCGGCGAGGAGCTGCCCTCGGCGACCGCGCTGGCTGCCGAGATCGAGCGCCTCGAGACGGAGCAGCGCACGCTCGAACAGCAGCGACGCGACGCCCAGCAACGCGCCGACGCGCGCTCACGCGCGGAGCGGGACCTGGCGGCAGCGCAGCAGCAGCTGGCGACGGCACGGCGGGACGTGAGCGCTGCGGGTGAGCTGCCGGCCGAGCGGCCCGACGTCCAACGTCTCCGTGCGGAGGCGCAACAGGCGGCGGAGGAGGAGCGTGAGGCGCGGTCCGCTGTAATGCGCGCGAGCAAGCGCGCTGCGAGCCTGAAGGGCCGCCTGGACGCTCTGTCGCAGCCCCAGCGCCCATGCGCCCACTGCGGGCACTCCGATCCGGGCGGCGTGGGTACGGCGCTCGAGGAGGCCCGCCAGGAGTTCACGGCCGCCCAGGAGGAGCTTGAGGACGCCGAGGCGGATCTCGACGCCGCAGCGCTCGTGCTGGGTGCGCGCAATCGGGGCGTGAACGAGGCGCAGTGGGTGCTCGCGCGGATCGAGGGCGCGGAGCGCGCGGCACGAGCTCTGGCCACCGCGGAGGCCGACGTCGCCCGTCGCGCCGAGGAGGTGGCTGCGCTGCCCCACCTCGCGTTCGACGGGGCAGCCAGGCTGCAGGAGATCACGCCGCGGCTCAACCAGCTGCGCCAGCAGCGCGATCGGGCGCTCCGTGCCGCGGAGCGGGACCGGCTCTACCATCGCGCGGTCGCCGACCAGGCTGCCGCTTCCGAGCGGTTTGATGCCGTGAGCCGGCTCGGCTCGGAGCTCAAGCAACTGCGCGAGCGCGTCACGGCCGAGGCGTTCGCTCCGCTCGAGCGCGAGGCCACGGCGATCGTCGAGCCCGTGCTCGGCGGGCGCGTCGAGTTCCGCTCGGGCGCCGACTTCGGCCTCGCGCGTGGAGAGCTCTACGTGCCCTGGTGGTCGCTGTCGGACGGCGAACGCGCCGTGGTCGGCGCCGGGATCGCCTACGCCTTCGCGCGGGTCGGCCGGGCGAAGTGGCGAGCCGTCATCCTCGACGGGGCGGAGGCGATCGACGCCGGCCGGCTCGAGACGCTGCTGCGCGAGCTCGGCCGCCGGGTGCAGCTCGGCGACCTCGACAATGCGCTCGTCGCGGTGCGGACCGAGGAGGACGGCGACGGCTGGGTCAACGGCGACGGGATCGCCGTTCATCGGCTCGAGGCGCCCGCGCAGGGCGCGGTGGAGGCAGCGTGAGCGCACTCGGCAACGGGATCTGGGCAATCGTCGAGCAGATGGGCCACGCCCGTGCGGGCGGGTTCGTCACCGAGGTCGAGCTCGCGGGCGCGAGGCTTCTCCGGGTGGACCTGCCCGAGCAGGTGCAGTGGGGGCGCCGCTACCCGGCGGCCACGGTGTTCGTGTCGGGTGGGAACCTGTACCGGTTGACGCCCTGCACGGAGGAGCAGGCGCGGAAGGTCACTCGCAGCGGGATCGCGGTGGACGTCTACGAGGAGATTGCGGAGCCGCCGCGGTTGGCAATCACGCAGCGCGACATCGCCGTCGAGCCCCTGCCGCCGACCGCGCACATGTGCTCCGTGGACTCCGACCTGCCCGCCGAAGACTGCGGCGAGCCGAACAACCGCTGCTCCTGCGACGAGGACGGCGACGAGGAAGACGACGCGCCCCCCTGTCCGCGCTGCGCGTTCGAGGCGAACGGCGACTCCGAGCACGACCTCGTCCCCGCCGAGCTCACCCACGCCGAGGACTGCCCCGAACGTCCGGCGCAGCCTGTACCGGTGCCCCGCCCCGATGAGAGCCGCCTGGCCTATCTGCGCTCGCTTCCAGCCTACAAGGCCGGCGATCGGGCCGGCTGCGACGCGACGAATCCCTACACCGAGGGAACCGACGACCACGCCGCCTGGGCGCAGGGGAGAGCCGATGACATCCCCTTCTAACGCCGAGTTCGCGCCTGCGGCTCACCCGCTCGACGTCTACGACCTCGACGCCCAGCAGCACGCTGCCGTGACGACGGCCGCTCGCCGCGTCGTCGTTCGCGCCGGCCCGGGGGCCGGCAAGACGCGGGTGCTCGTCGCCCGTCTCCGCCACCTGCTCGATCTCGGCTTCGAGCCGCACCGCATCCTCGCTCTGGCCTTCACCCGCCGAGCGGCCGAGGAGGTTCGCGCTCGTCTCGACGTGCCGCTGGAGTGCCAGCCGCTCGTGACGACCTTCCACGGCTGGTACCTCGCCCTCGTCGAGGCGAACGCCTCCGTCGTCGGGCTGCTCCCCGGCGTCACCGTGCGCGACCGCGACGAGGTGGAGGCCCTGGCCGTCCAGATCGGTGCCGAACGGCGGCACCGGCACCGGAGCGCTGCGCGGCTGCTCGAGGATCCCGAGATCGCGCAGCTCGTGCGGACCCGTCTGCGCGACAGCAACTCTGTCAGCTACGACGACCTCGAAGCGCTCGCGTTGAAGCTCCTTCGTGACGGCGTAGCTCGCCCGAGCCTTGCCCACGTCCTGGTCGATGAGGCGCAGGACACCTCGCCGCACCAGCAAGAGGTGCTCTCCCACCTCGCCGCCGGCCGGACCGCGCTCGCGCCCTCCGCCGACCTCTTCCTCGTCGGCGACACGAGCCAGGCGATCTACCGCTTCCGGGGAGGCGACCCGGACGGCTTTCTCCGCCTCGGCGAGAACGCGGCCCGGTACGAGCTGCGGGCAAACTACCGCTCGTCCTGGCCCGTGGTGGCGGCCGCCGCGCGGGCCCAGCTGACCCCGCCGCCTGTGCCCCAGTACACCGTCGACGACGAGCAGCCGGGCTGGACCGGGACCATCCACGAGTGGGACTTCGCCGAGCACGTGCGCAACGTCTGCGGCGGTGAGTGGGGCCGGTGCGCCGTGCTCCTCCCGACATGGAACGGAGCGAACTGGGCGGCGGTGCAACTCGAGGGCGAAGGCATCCCGCACATCGTCGCCCGCCGCGGCACGACCTGGACGACCCCGCACGGGCGCAGCGTCATCGCGGCGCTCCGCGTCGTGGGGAACCCGCACGATCGGCTGTCCCTTGAGCAGCTCATCGGCTCTGCTGCCCGCACGCCAGCCTGGCACCGCGCGCTCGCCGACGCGATCGAGCGAGGGCGCCCCGTGGTCGACGCGGGTCTCGAGGCCGCCGCCGGCCTGCCGATCGCCGCACGCGTCACCCTCGCGCGCTCCGCGCTCGCGCGCGGAGTGCCGCCTCACGACGTGGCCGCCGATCTCGTCGCCGGCGGTCCAGACGAGGAGCGCCAACTCGCTGCGCTCGACGCGGCCCAGGGCTGCCGGACGGTCGCCGATCTCCTCGCGGTTCTCCAGGACGAGGGTTCGGCGCTTCCCCCGCAAGGTGAACGCGTCCTCCTCTCCACCATCCACGGCGTCAAAGGCGCCGAGTGGGACCACATTTGGGTCGGGGGCTTCGACGGCGCCCGAGGCGATGTCGAGGACCTACGGCGGCTGCTCTATGTCGCCACGACGCGAGCTCGCCGCACGTGCGCCTGGATTGTGGACGACGTGACACGCCCGCCCGTGCTCGTCGCCGAACTGCTCGCCGCCGAGACGGTGGGACGGCCATGAGCCGCGATCCGGACAGCCTGGTGCTGGCGGCGCTCCGCTCGAGCACGCCGATCGGCTCCCGCGAACTCGCGGTGCGGCTGGGGCTGCCCGTGGCTGCGACTCGGGCGTCGCTGCAGCGGCTCCGGCGAGCGCGGCTGGTGACGCTCGCTGGCCGCGAGGGGAGCAGCTGGCTCTGGCTGGGTGAGACGCTGGCGGAGCGGATCCTCCGCCTCCTCGCCGCCGCGTATGAGCCCGTCTCGGCCGGCACGCTCGCCGACCAGCTCCTGGTGGGCGTCCGGAGCGTGCGTCTGGAGCTCGGCCGCCTGGTGGCCGAGGACCGGATCCTTGCCGTCGCGCGCGACCAGTGGGTGGCGCGATGAGCAACCTCGATGAGGCGGCTTTGCTTCACGGCTGGGACCTCTCGCGCACCGACGGCGCCGTGCCGAAGGGCGTGCTGGGACGCGAGGAGCGCGAGCGCGCTGCCCAGGCCCGGCAGCTTCGCACCGACGTACGGCGCCGGTTCGACTGGTACCCCAACGGCGTCACGCCCGAGCTGCTCGTCCGGAGCATGGAAGGCCGGCTCACGGCCGACGTGGCGCTGCGGATCCTGACCGAGCTCGCTCGGGACGGGGTGGCGCACGAGCGGGAGGGGCGGTGGTTCGCCGGGCAGGCGACTGCCCAGCGCGGGGAGCGGACCAAGATCCCCGACGAGGCCGAGATGATGACAGTCCTTCGGGCCCTTCCGCCCGGATGGCTGTCCGACGACGCGCTCAAAGCGGCACTGGGAGTGCACGCGGTTCACTTCGAGCGGATCTGCTCGTTCGGGATGTCAGCGCGTCTTCTGTGGCCACA
Organism: Phycisphaerales bacterium; assembly: GCA_035626935.1. GTDB lineage: Bacteria > Planctomycetota > Phycisphaerae > Phycisphaerales > UBA1924 > JAJTGZ01. The sequence goes on from DASPMT010000513.1 coordinate 11,971, forward strand.
TGGCGACGGGTGGCGAGCATCGGCGGCGGGAGCCAATATCGGGCGCGAGCCCGGACCCGCGGGGGCTGCAGCAGTACCCACGGACGCGCCGCCGACACAGGCGCAGGGAGCCCCGCCGGCGTCTGTGGCGGGTGGTCATGGGGGTCAACAGCAACTGCCGACCTCCCTCCCGGCGACCGCGCTCCCAACGAGGGGCAGCGGGCCGGCGTGGCAGGACGCCGAAACGGTGGGCGTTGCCGCGCTCGCCGATCCTCCGGAGGGCCCGGGCGAGGGTGCACCCTCGATGGAGGAGCTGCGCGCGGCCCAACGGGCGCTCGCAGAAATCGCGCAGACACTGCGCGAGGTCACGGGCCTGGAACTTCCGAATCCATCTGCGAAGCAAGTCGCGGCGGAGATTCGAAGCGTGGCTCGCGCGGAACGGGATCTGCGCACCGAGCTGTCCGTGCTCCGCGCGAGGCAGGGCGAGCTCGCCGCCATCGACGAGGCCCTCGGTCTCACCGGCGAGGGGCGGACCCGGTGGGAGGGTCAGCGGGTCGCGAAGATCCGGGAGCGCGAGGTGGTGGCCCGGGAGAGGCTCTCGGCCGCCCTCGACGAGCGTGATCGAGCGCAGGCCCAGCTCGACGCGTCGCGTGCCCGTGTCGAACAGCTTGAGCGCGAGGCAGCGCGTACGGTCCTCGCGCCCAGCCCCACGCTCCTCGCCTTCATGCCCGACCAGCCCTCGCCCCGGCTCTCCTCCCGCGAGGAGCAAGTGGCGCGGATGCTGTTCGAGCGGCTTCGAGACGAGTTCGGCGTGGGTCAGGATGGCGCCAGCTGGCATGCGGTGCTCGATGTGCTCGAGGTGCTGGTGCTGCCGAGGCCTGCGGCTGGGGAGGCAGCGTGAAGGCGCTGACCCTCTGGCCTGAATGGCTGCCCACGATCACGCACCTGGACAAGCGGATCGAGAACCGCGATTGGTTCCCGCCGAAGGGGCTGATCGGCCAGCGGTTCGCGCTCCACGCGGGGAGCCAGCTCGGTGGCGGCTCACGGCACCGCGTCGAGTGGGTGGAGCGGACGGCGCTCGAGGCAGGCTGGGGCGTCCGAATCCTCCTCCACGAAACAGCGAGTCGCTTCGCGTTCTTCCGCCCAGCGACCTCGCGGACCGTCCCCATCCACCTCGGCTGCGTCGTCGCCTCCGCCGTGCTCGACCGCGCGGAGCGCGGGCCCGCTGACCCGGCGCGCTGGGCGATGGAGGGCGCGGTCCACTGGCACCTGCGGGACGTCGAGGTCCTTGAGACGCCGATCCCCGCAAAGGGACGGCAGGGACTCTGGAACTGGGAGCCGCCGGCGGACACCCGCTGGCTGCTCGTGGATGGTGCGCAATGACGCGGTGGATCGAGCTCTCATCCTCACGGGGGAGCTGCACCCTGGAGCCCCGCGGAGACGTAGTGGTGCTCCGCGTCCCGCGGCCCGACGGCTACCGCCACGTCGAGCTGGAGCTCGTGCCCGGCCCGGACGGGATCCGCGTGCGGCTGGCCGACCAGCCCCGGAGGGAACGATGAGTCTCTTCTCCGGGCCCGTGCACCTTCAGGGTGGCGGCTGGTACGAGTACCGCCGGGAGTGGCTTCCCAACGTCGCCAACCGCCAGGTCCTGTTCGATCGCCTGCGCGACGAACTGCACTGGCGACAGTTCAACGCCACCGTTCCCGGTGTAGTGGTCCCCTACCCTCGCCTGGAGTGCTGGTACGTCCTCGGTGAGCCACGGGCGTACCGCTACTCCGGCGTGGACCATCCGAGCCGACCCATGCCGAAGGTGCTTCAGGGCTTGATGGAGCGTCTCAACATCGAAACGCCTGCCCACAGCGCCTTCAACGCGTGTTTCGCCAACCTCTACCGCGACCAGAACGACTCGATCGGCTGGCACTCGGACAGTGAGCCGGTGCTCGGCCCGCCGGCGACGGTCCGGATCGCGACGGTCAGCCTTGGTGCGACCCGCTCGTTCCAGCTGAAGCACCGCGAATCCGGCGCGATCGTGACGTTGCAGCTCGAGAGCGGCTCACTCTTCACGATGGGTCCCGGCGTGCAGGCCGCGTGGGTGCACCGGGTCCCGAAGAGCCGCGAGGCCTGCGGCGAACGGATCAGCCTCACGTTCCGGAGGGTCGCATGAGCCGCCGCGCCCGACCGCTCCCGCGGGTCGCGTGGGTCCCCATGCGCATGAAGTCGTGGGACGACGTCACCATCAACGGGATGCCCGATCTCGTGCAGGGGCCCGGGATCGGCTTCCTGCCGGTGTTCGCCTCGCAGGAGGCCGCGCAGGCCGCGTTCCCCGGCGTCCTGCTTGTCCCCATCACCATCGGAGCCCAACCCTCCCCCCTCGCGGCGAAGCCGCCCGTGGGGGAGTCGTGACCGCCTACCGCCTGCTCGTGGCCGGGTCCCGCAAGGGGGGGATCCCCGACGAGATCGTGCACGCGTCCCTCGACGTCCTCGTCGGCCGCTGGGGCCTTCCCAGCGGCGTCATCGAGGGCGGGGCCGTTGGGGTCGATCAGGCCGGCAAGGACTGGGCGATAGCTCGTGGGCTACCTGTGGCGGAGATCCCTTACGGGCGCGGGAAGCGCGACGGCGTCAGCCCGAGCCTTTGGGGTAAGCGTCGCAACTGGGTGATGGCGCTCGCCGGGCAGCGCAACGAGCGGGAGCTCCGGGCCGCGGTGTTCTGGGACGGCATGTCTGGCGGCACTGCCCACATGCTCGCGGTGCTCTACACCCGCCGCGTGCCCGCCGCTGTCGTCCTGCTGCCTGGCGCGGAGGTGCTCGACCTGGGGCTCGAGGAGCTTGCGCTCGTTCCGAAGTTTGAGCCGGCCGGGGTGATGCCGTGATCGCCGCCACCGGCCACAACCGCACCTTCACGGTGTTCCACCTCTGCGCTGGGATCGGAGGCGGCGCCCTGGGCTTTGCCCGCGGGCATGCGCGCGTTGGTCAATTGACCGCAAGCTTCCGCACGCTTGGAGGCGTTGACGTCGATCCCCTCGCGTGCGCCGACTTCCGCCGCCTGGTTGGCGCGCCATGCACCGAACTCGACCTCTTCAGTCGCGCGCAGTTCGAGGCCTTCCACGGCCATGCACCTCCGGCTACCTGGCGAGAGGCAACCCCCGAGGACCTTCGCAGGGCAGCCGGGGGCGAGCGGCCAGACGTCATCTTCACCTCGCCGCCCTGCAAGGGCCTGTCGGCGCTGCTCAACAGCCAGGCCTCGGCATCCGCCAAGTACCAGGCACTCAACGAACTCGTGCCGCGCAGCCTGGACCTGGCGATGGAGGCGTGGGGTGACGACCCGCCGAGCCTGATCCTGCTCGAGAACGTGCCACGGATCCTCACCCGCGGCCGCGTGCTTCTCGACCGGGTGAAGCTGCTCCTCGACCTCCACGGCTACACCAGCCGCGAGACGGTGCACGACTGCGGCGAACTCGGTGGTCTGGCGCAGCGCCGCCAGCGATTCCTGCTCGTGGCGCGCCACCGGGCGAAGATCCGGCCGTTTCTGTACGAGCCGGACCGGCGCCCCGTGCGTGGGATCGGCGAGGTCATCGGCCAGCTGCCGATGCCAGACGCCGCCGAGGCGGGGCCGATGCATCGGCTACCCCGTCTGGAGTGGGCGACCTGGGTGCGCCTCGCCCTGATCGAGGCTGGAAGCGACTGGCGCAGCCTCCAGCGACTCGACGTTCGCGGCGGCATCGTGCAGGGACTTCGGCTGGTGCCCGAGCGCGAGCGACACTCGGGAGCGCTTGGCGTTCGGGGCTGGGAACAGCCCGCCTTCACAGTAACGGGAGAGTCTCTCCCCGGGAACGGCGCCTTCAGCGTCGCGGATCCGCGTTCCCCGCGTGAGCTCGGCAGATACGAGCCCTACGGGGTTGTCGGCTGGGACCAGCCCTCGCGCGCGGTGACCGCCGAAGCCGCGCCTGGCGCGGGACCGTTCAGCGTCGCCGACCCTCGTGCGCCGGACGGCCGCCGGGCTCGGGGCAAGTATCGGGTGACGGGTTGGGACGAGGCCGCCGGGGCGGTGATTGGCGCCTCGTCCACGGGTGAGGGCGCGTTCGTCGTGGCGGATCCGCGTCTCGGCAGGGTTGCGTACAACGACATCCTCCGCGTCGTTCGCTGGGACGAGGGCGCGGTGGCGGTGACCAGCTCGGGGATGCAGTCGGTGGCCGATCCGCGCCTTGGCTGCAAGAGCGAGGACGGCGAGTACGCTTCCGCCAGGCACTACGGCGTGCTCGGGTGGAATGAGGCCTCACCGGCGGTCACCGGGTCGGCGAGGCACGACAACGGCGCTCACAGCGTCGCCGACCCACGCCCCAGGGACCCGGGCGAACGCTGCTGCCCGTGGATCTGGAGCCTCGACGGCACGCGCCACCGGCCGCTGACCACGCTCGAACTCGCGGCGCTGCAGGGCTACCCGGTGCGCGACCTCGTGCTCGGTGGTTCAGATTCGGTGCGCCGCGAGCACATCGGGAACAGCGTCCCGGTGGCAACCGCCGAAGCTATCGCCTCCACGATGCTGCAGACCCTGCTCATGGCGAGCGCGGGACAGGGCTTCGCCCTCTCGAGCGCGCCGATCTGGGTCGATCGCCAGCTCGCGCTGGCGACGGTGCTGCCGTGATCGGCCTGCACTCCCTTTCCGGCGGCGCCGTGGCCGTCCTTTCCTCGCCTCACCCAGGAGCTTCCATGCGAATCACCGTCATGCAACCCGTCGAGATCGACGTGGACGCCATCCGTCTAGAGGTGCCCGTGGTCCACGAGGAAGAGGTCGAGGACCTCGGCAGCGACTTTCCCGGCCTCGACCCCGCCACCAAGCGGCTCACCCTGACGCTGGACCTCGCGACCGGGACCATCCGGGGCTGGCCGGCTGGGCGAGAGGCGTCGGCGCACCTCATGCCGCGCGACGAGGGCAGCTACTTCCTGCTCGACGGCGAGCGCGTGGTGGCGTCGATCGAGCAGAACTACGTCCCGAGGTGCCTGCCGGGGGAGTTCGGCGACTACGTGACGTTCCGCGTCACGGGTGACGGGCGCGTGCTGACGTACGGCGAGCGGCGGGAGTGGAAGCCGAGGCCGAGCGAGGTGGCTGAGGCGTTCTTCGGGGAGGGCGCGTGACCCCCGCCGAGTACCGGGCCGGCGTTCACGGCGCAAATCACCCCTGCCCGGCCTGCAAGGAGGCCCCGTGACCCCCTACTTCTGGACCGTTCGATGCTGTCACCCGTTCTGCGGGGTGTACTCGACCTACGAGGGCCGCGACCGCGCAATGGCCGCCGACATGGCCCGTCGCGCCGGGTGGCGGTCCTGGACTACTATCGCCGGCGGCGCGGTGCTCTGGACCTGCGCGGCCCATGCCGGGTGGAATCCCGTCGTGGACGCTCCATGACCCCCGCCGACCTCGCCGCGCTCGCCGATCGCTACCCGCACAACTTCCACACTTCCGGTTCCGGCTACTGTCGCCGACCCGGTTGCACACGGGGCGCGGGCGCCCGCAACAGTCTTGTGGGGGCAGGCGCTGTTTGCTGGCCCGCCGCCTACGCCGACGAGGTCCGCCGCCACGGCGAGGCGCTAGACGCGCTCGCGGCGGAGTGGACCGACCGGGCACCGGGGCCCGTCACCGGGGAGGCGTCGGGGGGCGCCGTCCCCGGACCCGTGAGGGCCTCCGGGCCAGCGGCTCCGGCCGCCATCCCGTCAGCGGGTGTCCCCGTGCAATCCGGGGAGCTGACCTCGACCGGCGGCGAGCCACCGCCGGAGCCCACCCCTGGCTCGGCGTGGGGCGGCGATGGGAGCCGTAACCGGGAGGCGAGGGGCGACCCGGACCGACCCGGACCCGTGGGGACCGTGGCGGCCGGGGCTTCGGGCCCCCGCCCTATCCCGAGTGACGCGGGCTGCCCGGATACCGCGCCACCCCAGGCGGCAGGGAGCAGGACCGGAGCGGATCCGGCGCCGCAGGGAGCCTCGGGGGGTTCTAGCCCCGAGGAGGGCGGCGAGGCCTCGGGGCGTGGCAGCCCCCTCCCGACCGACCGGTGCGCCTGCGGTCACCCGCGCTGGAACCACCTCGATCGCGCTGGCGAGTGCGCCTGGGGATGGGGCCGCAGGTTCGGAGAGGATGATGACAACCCATGCGACTGTGAGGGCTTTGTGCTCGACAACTGCCCGCCCGTTGACCTCGCCGCCACCCGCGCCGAGCTCGCCATGGCCCGCACCGAGCTGTCCGCGCTCCGCGCGTGGCAGGGCGACATCGTCGATGCCCTCGGGCACGATGAGCGGCGCGAGGGAGAGAGCTGGCCGGAGGTGGCCCAGCGCCACCGCGACCGTCTGCGCGCGGCCAGCGACGAGCTCGTCGCCATCGACGGGGCCCTCGGCCTCGGCGGCGAGGGCCGTACGCGGTGGCAGGGGCAGCGGGTCGCGGAGATCCGCGGCCTGAAGGCTTCCGACCGCGACCGCACGCGGATCCTCCTAGAGCTCGCCGACGCTCACGCCGAGGTCGCCAAGGCGCGCCGCGACCCCCTCGACCGCATCGCCACCGCGCTGGAGACGCTCGCCCGCGTGGCGCGTGGGGTGCGGCCGTGAGCCGCGTCGACGAGCTGAAGGAGCTGGAGGAGCTGCACCGCCAGAACCTGGCGCTGGCCAGCCTCCAGGCCGAGAACGAGCGGTTGCGCGGCGTCATCCAGCGCAACAAGGCGGCATTCAACGCGCTGAAGACCGATCGGGACGCGTGGCGCCAACGCGCTGAGGTGGCCGAGGCACGCCTGGACGAGGCGCGTCGGGCCGCCAGCGGAGGCACCGGCCTGGAATGGCTGGAGCGGGCGCTCAGGGGGAAACGATGACCGACCGCCCCACGCTTCACCTAACGAACTGGGCGAGCAGGCGGCTCCACGGCCCAGGTCGCAAGCTCACGATCATGCGCCGCCCTCGCGCCTGGGAGCACGGCGACGGCCGCGTGGCCGCGCTCATCCCTGGGCTGCGCGACCTCGCGGATGTCCAGGACGGGACGCTCGATCTCGACGGCTACATCGCGCGCTGTCGCGTGCATTTCAGCACGTTCCCTCTGCCGCCAGGCCAGCTTTGGACCACCGCTGGTGGCGGCACGCCCGTCGCTGACGGGGACACGCTCTGCTGCGCGTGCAGCCGAGCGAACGCCGCGCAGGGTGCGTGCCACCGCGTGGTGGCGGCAGAGCTGCTCGCGGCGGCCGGATGGCGTGTCCTCCTCGACGGCATGGAGGTGGAGCCATGAAGCTGCCCGATGGCCTTGGTGTGGCTGCTGCTGTCGTCCCCGTTGACGGCGGTGGCTGGGCTTTGGTGCTGGACTCGGGATTCGCGGTCGTCCTGTTCTTCTTCGGCTTGGTTTTCGTCCTGGCCATGAGCGATTTCGCTCGGAGGAACCGCGGATGAGCCACGCGCCCAACATGCTCCACGGAGAGCCGGACGTCCGTGAGGACGAGTTCGGCGAACTGCGGGTCCGCACCGGGCGTCGCCCGCCCGGGCCGGTGTACGCGTCGCCGCTGTGGCCGCCTCCCGGTCACACGGACGCGGCGCACCGAACGGAGTGCGGACGCGACGGGCGTGGCTGCTGCTGCCCGCGAGACGTGATCCCGTTCCAGCCGCCGCGCCAGCGGCGCGCAGCGCTCGTGCACACCTCGCGGGGGATCCGATGATCCTTGCCTCGCTACGGAGCCTCCACCGATCCGCTTCCGGTGTCGTACTTCAGTTCGGGATGCCCGGGGATGGGGATCTTCCGGTTGGCAACCGCAAAGGCCAGGGCCGCGGCCCGGCCGAGGAGCCGCTCCCACTCGGCGTCGTCCACCGGGGGGTGACGCGTCGCGAGCGCGCAGGCGAGCTGCCACACCTGGTCAGTATCGAGACGGGTAGCGGGCATTGTTCACTCCGATGCGTCGCGAAGTTCAATGAGCCCGGCGGACGACGCGGCGCCGAACAGCGCGGATCTACCACAAAGGGTGCGCACTGATGACGGAGCAGCCCTGCCAGCGCTGGCGCGCCGGGCGCGCGTCCTACCGCCCCGCCCGGGAGGTCGTGGATACGCGCAACCTCAGCGCCGACCTGCTCGACGAGCGCCCCGCCAAGAGCTTCGTCGTCGAGCACCACTACAGCCACACGTACCCGGCGGCGCGCCTGCGCGTCGGGCTGTACCAGGGTCGGGCCCTCGTCGGCGTCGCGGTGTTCGGCGAGCCCGCGCAGCAGGCCACCCTCGGACGCTGGGCACCCGGTGCGCGAGACGGTGTGGTGCTCTCGCGATTCGTCCTCCTCGACGAGGTCGGCGCCAACGCGGAGACGTGGTTGCTCGCCCGCGCCTTCCGCCTCCTCCGGCGCGAGCGCCCCGAGCTCGAGGCCATCGTCAGCTACAGCGATCCGCTCCCGCGGCGAACGCTCGCCGGCGAGGTCGTGGTGCCGGGCCACGTGGGCACGATCTACCAGGCGCACAACGGGCGCTACCTCGGCCGCTCCAAGCCCGAGACCCTGCACCTCGCCGGCGATGGGCGCGTGATCAGCCGGCGCGCCCTCGGGAAGATCCGGCTCGACCACCGCGGCGCCGCGTACGCGTACCGCCAGCTGCTCGAGATGGGTGCGCCGCCCCGGCGGCCGCTCGAGGAGGGCCCCGCGTACGTGCTGCGCGCTCTGCGCGAGGGCCCCTTCCGGGTGGTGCGCCACCCGGGGAACCACGTCTACGCGTGGGCGCTTGGCGGAGAGGTGGAGATCGGACCCGAGCGGACGCGGCCCAAGCAGCGGGACCAGGAGCAGCCCGGGCTCTGGAGCGCAGCGTGACCCCTCGCCCGCCATGCGCGTGGTGCCGCGGTCCGATCCCTGATCGGGCTCGCAGGGACAGCGTCTGCTGCTCGCAGCGGTGCAGGCAGGCGCGTCATCGGTTCGGCCGAGAGCGTGTCGAGCTCGAGCGCGCGTCGCACCCCCTGCGCGTCGCGTACGCGGACCCGCCCTACCCCGGCCTGGCGCGCCGCTACTACGCGGACCACCCCGACTTCGCCGGCGAGGTGGACCACGCCGAGCTCGTGTCGCGCCTGCAGGCCTACGACGGGTGGGCGCTGTCGACGTCGGCCGAGGCGCTCCCGGCCGTCCTCCGGCTCTGCCCCGGCCACGTTGCCATCGCTGCATGGGTGCGAGGCGCCCGACACGTGCGCAGCCACAAGCCGCTTTCCTCGTGGGAGCCGGTCATCTACGTGGCCGCGCGCGGCCGGGGCTCGCGCGACGCGTCGCTGCTCGAGCGCGGTAACGGCTCCCGTACCGACGCGCTGGTGCACGTCTCTCGTCCGCGGCTCACCGACCCCCAGCGGGTGGTCGGCGCGAAGCCGGCGGCGTTCTGCTGGTGGCTCTTCAGCTTGCTGGGCGCGCTACCCGGTGACACCTTCGACGACCTCTTCCCTGGCTCGGGCGGGGTCAGTCGCGCCTGGGCGTTGCTGTCGTCCAGGGCCTCGGGCGACGCGTCGCACGCCGGCGGGACCGACGCGTCACCAGCTGCTCGAGCAGACTCGTCGCCCTCGCCTCGAGGTCACGTCTCGGAGGACCTCGAACGACGCGTCGCCTCGAGCTCGGGCAGACGTCTCGCCTCCCTCGAGGCGACGTGTCGCGCCGAGCAGCTCTCGACGGAGCGCTCGTGAGCGCCGCGGACGCCGACCGCCTCGCCCTCGGCGCTGCAGCTGTGCTGCGCCCGAGCCGCGCCGCCGAGCTCCTCCCGTGGGACAGCGCCGAGGCGCTCCGCTGGCTGCGCACCCTGGGTCTCGTCCGCCGGGTCGTCGTGCCGGGTGAGTCGGACGCCGAGGGGCGCACCCTCGAGGTCGTCGTGTGGGGCGACGTGCTCGCCGCGCTCCGCGGTGAGCGGCAGCCCACCGCGCCCGCGACCGCTGGGCGCCGAAGCCGTGGTAGCGTTCCCTACGCCGATCCCGACAGGTAGCCCGGAGCCCGGATGCCACGGAAGAAGGCCAACGAGGCCGTCCAGCCCTGGACGGTGGGCGCTGTCCGCGTCCGCCGTGTGCGCGGCCCTCGCGCCGATGGTGACGTCTACTGGCGCGCCACGCTCAACGGTGAGCAGCTCTGGGCGGGGTGGGGGCGGCGTCAGGACCCCGCGCTCTCACGCGAGCTAGCCAAGCTCGCGGCGGAGCCTGCCTCGGAACCCGGCCCCGGTGGCCTCCCGGGCCCGCTGGTCCGGCATCTGCTCGGCGCGTGGAAGGCGCACCAGCAGGCACGCCGGCAGGCGGAGGAGATCTCCAAGCGCTCGCTCCAGATCTACGAACAGGCCCTACGGTGGCTGTCGCGCGGGCTCGGCGACGTCCGAATCGACGCCCTCGATGGCACCGTCGTGCGCAGCTACCTGCGCGCCCGGCTCGACGGGCACATCCAGCTCCCCGACCGCGAACTTGGGAAAGGCAAGGGCGCGCGGAAGAGCTGGCACGCGTCGTCGCAGACGATGGCCAACGAGCTCGCGGTGCTCCGTTGGGTCTGGGCGTGGGGCCGGCTCAACGGGCATGCAGCCGCGGACCTAGACATCCCCAACGTCAAGGTCAAGGCGGTACGAGAGAAGTACACGCCAACGCGCGGCGAGATCCGCGCGGTGCTCGAGCAGCTCCGGCCGTGGCAGGTCCGGATGGTGATGCTTCTCGCAGCCACGGGCGCTCGTCGCAGCGAGATCGCCAACCTTCGTTGGCGTGACGTTGACGTCCCCCGCGGGGAGATCACCCTGCATAAGGCGAAGACCGGCCCCCGCGTGGTCCCGCTTACGATCGACCTGGGCCCGCCCGGCGCGCCAGACGATCTCGTGCTCGGCGTCGCCATCACCACGGCGGAATCGATCTCGGACGACCTCGGCCAGGCGTGCGAGCGCGCGGGTGTGCGCCGCTGGACGCCTCACGCGCTGCGACGCCTGGCCCTCGACGAGCTGTACGAGAGCGGCGCCGACGTCGGCGTGGTCCGCGCGCTCCTTGGGCAGTCGGTCACGGTAGCGATCTCGCACTACCGCCAGCCGCGTCCGCAGTCCCTGCGTCGCGCAGTCGAGCGCGCGAGGCTAGGTGAGCTGCCCGCCGGGGAGGTCGTTCCCTTTCCCGTCACAGGTGGCCGTCACAGCGGCGAATAGTTGAGGTTCTAATGGCTCGCCAGTTCATCTACCAAATGCAGTAGGGTCCGGACGAACGCCAACAAACGCGCGACTGTGACGCGAAAGGCGCCTCCCGGGGCGGCATGAAGGTGCAGCCCGCGTCACAGTCGCCGTCACAGTCTCCAGAGCGTCAAGCGCGTAGTCCTCGCGGGCGGGGAACGGCGCCGGGTGGGCGCAGCCCCTCGCGCGGCGACCCGGTGCACTGCCTCGAGGCCTGGCGCTCCCCCCGAGATCTGGGGGGTCCGTTCTCGCCATCACCAATGATCTTCGGAAGAGCCCATTAGTACCGCTGGAATGGAAGGCCGCGCGCAATCTAGCCTCCGCGGCTGAGAAGGATCGGTTAACTTCCAGCCCGAGTATTGGAACTGCCCCGAGGACGCGAGCATGAAGTTCAAGGTGAAGGACACGGCCGTCCCCTTCTGGCGCTTCGTCCAGGCGGTGGTACGGAAGGCCCGACCGAAACGAGAGCCCGGCCAGTCGCTTTGCTGGAACCGCCTGGAGTGGCGCATTCGAATCATGCGCTTCCTCCGGCGAGGCGAGAGGACGAGCCGCGACTACGTCGTGGTTACCGAGGGTCTCTCCGAGTTTCTCGTTCACGGCAATCAGGCCTACCGCCTGATGTTCTTACACGCGAGCCCCGGCTCACTCCACGCCTCGGAGACCGCCCGGCTCCAGACGAACCAGCACGCCTGGTTGAGCCCCGGTGCAGCCCAGAGGGCCATGTTCGCGCCTGACCCGCCCCCGCTCGGGTCCGAGGAGTTCCCCATCCCGCTGGGGGTGTGCCCCGACGGCAACCTCTACGTTGGCCTTCCCGACTTCATCACGGAACGTGGCGTTGGGTTTGGAATGTCGACAGCCGTGCGCGTCGATCTCCTGCCCAGGACGATCACACCCGAGGCTCTTGCCCCAGCGCCCGACGAGCAGGTGCCGCCGTTGCTCGTGCCCAAGGTGATCAAGAACAGGAAGAAGAAGACGGGCCCCTAGACCGGGCGCGTACGCATCGGTTAAGTTTGGGCCCGTGCGTGAGCCATGGCCGACTCCACAACTGTGACCCCCCTTCGGTTCGCTCGTCTTCTGCGTGGGCTATCGGCCAAGCAGCTGGCCGCCATGGTCGGCAGAACGCCGGCATGGGTTTCCCAACTCGAAACGGAGGCGAAGGAGATGCCGCGGGAAGCCGTGTCCGTGTTCGCAACCGCGCTCGACGTCCCTTCGGCGTGGCTCGATCAGGCACCGATCCGGTTGGAGGTACTCCACTTTCGCCACAAGAAGCGGACCAAAGCTGCGCAGCGCGAACGCGTGACTGCTCGCGCCGTGGTCACCCGCATGATCGTGGCGGAGCTCGAGGAATGCTTCGAGGAGCTGTACCGACCGACGCTTCCCTCGATCGACCTCCCGGGCCAGCCAGGCGACCCCACGCGAGTCCCCGAAATCGAGGCAGCAGCACGCGAAGTCCGTTCGGCTTGGGGAATGGGTGAAGGGCCCATCCCGGATCTCGTCCGCGCGGTGGAGGCGAACGGGATCTGGGTGACCCAGCTACAGGGAGAGGATCGCTGCGTGGACGCATACTCCTGGTGGAGCGATGGGCATGCCTTCATCGCGCTGAACCCGGTCCCGCTCGACGGTTCGGATAGCCCCGCAGCCCCCGCTGAAGCACGAAACTCCTATAGGGAGCGCTTCAACGTCGCTCATGAACTCGGCCACCTAACTCTGCACCGCGACCTGCCGGAAGAGCTGGTAGGAACCCGTGATGTCGAAAGCGAGGCTCATCGCTTCGCCGCCGCCTTCCTGGTTCCGGCGTCGCAGTGGCGTGCTAGCGCACCGAAGTCCATCAGCTGGCGCGACTACCGGGAGCACGCTCACCGTTGGGGGGTGTCCGCGACAACCCTCCTCCGCCGTAGTCGCGATCTGGGCCTTTTCGACGAAGCCAGATACCAGGCGGCAATGATTCGCGTTTCATCCGAGATCGGACGCCGGGGTGAGGGGCTGCACCTCCCTCCTCGAGCCATCGAGCGCCCGGGCCGCCTCGAGGCGCACCTGCGGGCTCTTGAAGTCCAGGGCGGGATCACGGTTGCTGACGTGGCGGAGGATATCGGTCTGTGGGAAACGGACGTGATCGACGCGATCGGGGTCCCGCCAGTAGCCGCTCCACTCGGTAAGGTGATCGACTTCAAGGCCGCTCAGGCAAGAAGCGGTTCTGCCGGTCGGTAGGGTGCGCGAGAGGCCCCCTGGGCTTCCGAGAGGCCGCGACGGTGGGGGGCTGCCGGTGTTGGAGACACGCCCGGTGCCGTCCGTCGCGGCCCCAGCCATCCTACCGCGCGCGGGCACCGGCTGCTCGCGTACCCTCCCCTTCATGGGAGGAGTAAAAACGCCGAAAGGCGCCCCACCTCCCGCGCGGGAAGAGGGGCATCAAGGCAGGAACGCTACGCCGGCAGCACGGTGAAGGTGAACCGGTCGCCGTAGAGGACGGCCGAGCGCTGGCAGAGCGCGTACAGCTCCGCCATCGCTGGCGGCGGCAGCACGGTGCAGCCCGCGCTCCACTCGGCGGTGGCGCCGTCGTGGATGTGCATTCCGTAGAGGCCGCGGGTGATCGGCCCGTCACGGTCGATCCGGCCGTCGCGGTTGCGATCTCGGCGGATGGCGATCGGGGCGACCTGGCGCAGCGCCGGGCGGCCCTTGTGCTCGCCGAGTTGGTAGGCCCTGCTCGCCTGCTGGGGTGCCTCGATCATCGGCGCGCCCGCGGGGTTCGGGAGCTGCAGGAAGGTCCGGCGCCCCGGGTCCAGGGTGCAGGGCCAGGTCTTCCTGACCCAGGTGCCGTTCTCGCGCCAGACCGCGTGAAAGAGGTCGTCGAGCGCGCCCGGCACGTTGGACGGCGACCGCTCGCCGACGAGGTTGAGGTTCAGCTCGCCGCGCTCGAAGACACGGAAGCCGTGGGCACGCACGCGTTGGAGGATGACCGGGAGGAAGTCCATCAGCCCTCCACCACCGCATCCCGCCCGCTCGCGCAGATCAGCTCGACGTGGGCGCCGAGCTCGGCGGCGGCGCGCCCAGCCTCGCGCTCGAGGTGGACCTCGACGTGCACGCGGACGGGCTGGCCCAGCAGCACGCGGATCCGGTCCGCCCAGGTGAGCGCGATCGCGGCGTGGACGTGCACGCCGTCGACCGGGGTCCAGGAGAGGCCCAGGCGCCGGCGCACCGCGACCTCGCGCGTCTCGACGAGCGGGATCGCCGTGGGTGTGGCGCTCACGGTGCCACCGCGTCGTACGTGGCCTCGAAGATGTCGCGCCTACACGGGTAGATCTCGCCCTTCACGCCGACAACGAGCATGTCACCACGGCCCATGCGCATCGTTCCCTCGAGCGTCGGGAGCAGGTAGCAGTCGTCGGTCTCGTGGGTGATTGGCTGCCCCCGAAACGCGAACGACCAGGGCATGCCGTTGACCAGGGGGACGCCCTGTTCTCGGCCGTGTTGCACGAGCTCGTCGAAGGTGAAGGCCTCGATCACCACCGGCTTCTTGCGGTACCTCATCGAACGTCCGCTGCGCTGGGCAGGCAGGGTGTCGCGGCCCCCCAGCTCACGCGCCCGTCGGGCGCGTCGAGCTCGAGCGCGACCTCGTCGACGGCGTCGGCGAGGTACACGAGCACGCTCGTCGCCTCGCACGAGAGCTCGGGCGGGATAGCCCCGCACACGGACAGGTCGAGCGTCACCGCCGGGGGCGCGGCGGTGACGAGCCAGGCCGAGCCCGCCCGGGCGACCGTCGCGAGACCCGTCGCCAGCATGCAGACCGGCTGGACAGCAGCTCCTGACTCGAGGGCAACGAGATCGAGCGCACCTGCGGCGGCGACAAGGGCGCCCGCGGGGCTCACAGGGGACGACGCGGCCGGAGCCGTCGGAGACACGTGGGCGCAGCCCGCTGCGAGAGCGAGCAGGATGTACAGGGACAAGGGACCTCCGTGGGTGGGCGGCTACGCCTCTTCGTCGGGCGATGCCGAGTCGTCGGGCGCCGAGTACGCGAGGATGGAGAACGCCAGGGTGGACGCCGCGTAGTGCAGCGGCGGCAGGTCTTGAGCGGCGAGCTCGAAGCTGTGGGCCGTGTGCCGGTCCGGCAGGACCCCAGCAATGGCGACGGCCAGCACCCGACCGGCCCGTGCCTCGGCGAGCCAGTACTCGAGCTGAGCTACGACCTCGGGCACGGCCCCGGGCGCGTCGACGGGATTCGGCTCGAGCGGGACCAGCCCTGCCTCGATCTCCGCGACGAGGTCGGCCGTGGCTCGGGGCATGGTGCCTCCGGAGGTCAGCGCGCGATGGGCTCGGTCGCGTCGTAGGCCACGAGGGCCGCGGCGAGCGGGTCGCAGGCCGGGCAGCAGTCAGCGAGGACCAGCTCCCACCCGGGGACGCCCAGGCCCGATTCGTAGCCGCGGTCGTCTGCGACCCACGGCCCCTCGGTCGTGATCGAGACGAGCTGCCCGCCGAGGATCCGCACCTCGGCATCGACGGGGCACGCGCTCTGCGCCAGCGCCGCGCGGACGGCGGCTTCGGTGTCGTCGGGGACCGAGTAGATGACCCTCCGATGCACGTCAAACCTCGTACGGGAAGTGGATGATCGGCGAAATGTAGGTGTCGAAGGCGAACGTGAAGCCATCGACCGTGTTGGTGTTCCGGCCGACCGCGAGTGCCAGGTAGAGCCTCGATGGGTTTCCGCACGCCGTTTCGCTCGCCGGATCGTTCTTCGTGACGAACTCGCCGGCGCTGTCTCGACCCATGGGTGTGGCGTTCGCGATCCGAGCGCCCGAGCCAAAGGTGTCCACCTGGATGCCAACCTGGCCGCTGGCAACCCCGGCCACGGACGAGCTGAAGGTGAGGCTGCCAGCGCCGTTGGCCGACCCCGCGTTCCCCACGCCCGGCAGCCCCGTCGCGCTGCCCGAGAAGATGTTCATTCCTCGGCCGTCAACCGTCCCTGTCGTCAAGCTTGTCTCGTTGACGAGCGCCGCCACAGCGATCGCGCCCGGGCCGGCCGGTGGCAGGGTCCCGCGGAAGACCATCTGGATGCAGAAGCCGACGTTCCGACTGGCCTCCGGCGGGAAGCCGTACATGTCGGAGAACGGGAAGATCAGGTACGGCCATGCCCCCGTCCAGTCCGTGCTGCCCCACCCGCTGGTGATCTGCCAGACGAGCCCCGCCCCGTCCCCGCTATCGGTGATCGGCGCCGCCAGGCGGCTCCCCGGATCCCCGGATGCGATCGCATCAACGAGGGCGAGACGACGCGTCCCGATCCGGAGGTCGCCGTTCGGACCGAATACCTTCGGACCGCCACGAGGAAGCGGGTAGAACTCCGGCACCAGCCGGCCGAGCTCGTCGTAGACAGCGCATTCGCGGCGACCCATCAGGACAACCTGTATGGAAAGAACGTGATCGGGGCCGCGTAGGCGTCGAAGATGCAGGTCACGGCCTCGGCCGTGCTCGTGGACCGACCAGCGAACATCGCGAGGTAGAACTTCGACGGGTTCCCGACTTCTGTTTCCGTGGTCGTGTCCACGCCAGCGTTGAACGCGCCGTTTGCGTCCCGCGCGGCGATGTACGCGACAGCGGCGCGCGCCGTGCTCGACGAGCTGTCCACCTGGACGATGGTCTGCCCGGACCGATTGGACGACGCAGACGCGCCGGCGGCGAGCGAGCAGCTCCCGTTCGTCACCACGGCGCTGCCGACACCCGGTACACCGCCGGCCACGCTGGTGTAGACGTAGAGTCCACGACCATCGATGGTGCCGCCGGCCATGCCCGTCTCATTGACCAGGCAGAGGCCGCCGACTGCTCCGGGGCCGGCGCCCGGGAGCGGGGTGCGCCAGATCACCTGAAGCGCCACCCCGACATTGCGGCCGGAGCTAAGTGGAAACCCGAAAATGTCCGTCAGGTCGAAGAGCAGGTAGGGGTACGCGCCCGCCCAGTCCGTGGAGCCCCAGCTCGCGGCGAGGGGCCACGTGATCCCCACGCCGTCCCCGCCATCCGTGAGCGCGCTGGTGAGCCTGCTGCCGGGGTCTCCGGAGGCGATCGCCCGGGCCAGCGAGAGACGGCGCAGGCCGTGCCGAACCGAGCCGCCGTCCCCGCGCACCCGCGCGACGCCTGCTGGCGGCGGGAGGTTGGTCGGGACTAAGTTGCCGCGCGCGTCGAAGACCGCCACCGTGCGGGCCATCAGGTCACCGTGCGCCCGTGGACGATGTAGTTCACCTTGACGGCCGTGGTCGTGTACGCGCGCACCTTGTCCCCGGTCGCGAGCTCCGGGATCGGCCACTGCGCGTGCCCGTTGGCGACCAGCTCGGCTTGGAAGAGCTGCCGCGACGTGCCGCCCGAACGCTGGACAAAGATCCGCACCGTCTCGGCCGTGGTGTTCGTGTTGAACAGGCGGACCTCCCCTGCCGCCAGCGACGTCGAGGCGGGCACCGTGTAAATGTCAGCCTCTGCGGCTGCGAGCTGGCCATCGGCGAGAGAGGCGAAAGCGACCGCCACGGTTCCTCCCTACAGATTCACGAGGGCGACGTCACCGTCCACGCCCGGTACCGAACCCCACGTCTTGTCGCCGCGGAGCACCGTCGACGAGCTTGCGGGGCCGGAGCCGAGCTGGCCCGTCGGCACGAACCCGTCACTGCCGAGGCCGGCGTAGCCGTTGGCGGCACCCTTCTCGCTCTCGAGCTGGTAGCCCGTGTGCGGGTCCGCCTGGCCAGCGTGCGTGCTCACAGCGGCCGCGGCGGTGCCAGCCGCGTCCGCCCCCACCTGCGCGGCGGTGGGCGTCGCCCACGCGCGATCACCGCGGAGCCAGTTGGTACCACTCGCCGAGCCGGTCCCGAGCTGAGCGTCCGGGACGCGGGTGTCCCCGTTGAGGCTGGCGTAGCCGTTGGCCTGGCCCTTGCTGGCCGTCAGCTCGTGCCCGCTGTGCGGGGCCGCGGCGCCCGTGTGGGCAGTGAGCGCCGCGTCGACGGAGTCGATGGCGCTGTCAAGCGCCGTGTCCGCGGCGGCCCGCGTGGCAGCCTCGGCGGCGTCCGCAGCGATCCGAGCGGCGGTCTCTGCCGCGAGGCCATCGTCGGTGGCGTAGCCCGGGTGCGGATCGGCGGCGGCGACGTGGGCGGCGATTGCCGCCGACGCCGTTCCCGCCGGATCAGCCCCTACCTGGGCGGCTGTTGGGTACGGGTGCACGTGGTCCGAGCGCGAGGCCTCGTCGGCCGTGCCCGGCGCGGCAGCAGCGCCCAGGGCTGCCGGATCGTCGTCGGAGAGGTCCGCGCCACCCCCAACCCCGCCGGCGGGCGCAACACCCTTGATGACCTGGACGATCTTCCGCTCGCTATCGACCGTCTCGACGATGGGCCGCGGCTCGGGCCGGACAGGCATCAGGCCCCCCTTGGCGTCGGGTCCAGGACCAGAACGCCCTTCAGAAGCGGGTCCCGGCGACCGCTAGGCCAGTTGAGCCAGATCGCGTACTCGGGGCTTCCGGTGAGGCTTTCGGTGACCGAGTCTGGGACATCCACGACGATCAACGGGTTGTCCGGATCGGTGTCGTCAACGGACAGGTACTCGACGAGCGAGAAGAGTTCCTCTGCGTCCGCGTCCACCACAGTCGAACCGTCGAAGGTGACGCCGGCGAGGTCGATCGGGTCGCGCTCGCCGTCGAGATAGCGGAACGACTCGTACCAGCCGGCCAGCGGCACCACGAGCGGGTTGTGCAGACCAGGAGCACTCACGATCGGCCTCCAAAGGGCGTCGCAGCGCAGCTACGCGGCGGCGTTAGACGATGGTGAACGTCACCTTCCGGCGCCGGAATCCACCAGGGCGGCCGATCGGACGGACGGTCACCAGGAATTCGTAGGTGCCGACCGCGATGGTGTTGAGGAGGTCGAGCTTGAGCGTGCCGGTCCGCGCATTCATCCAGAAGACGTGATGCTCGCCCGTGCTGGGTGAGCTCTCCTCGTTCACGTCAGCAGCGTTGCCGCTCGCGGGCTTGAAGTAGACGGCCATCCCCGTGAGGTTCACGGGGAACCCGGCGGTGAAGTGCTCGGTTGCGATGAACGTCTTCCGGCTTGGAGTCGTGAAGTCGGCCGTAGCGCCCACGTACCCAGCGCCGAGCGCACCGTCGTTTCGGAGGAAGCGGACGTTCACCTCGAAGGCGCACGAGTGCTCACCGAACGGACCCTCATACTCCGTCGTCTGGTCCGGCAGGAACAGCTCGATCGGAAGCTCGGCGGTGAACTGGGAGGTTGGGAAGGTCGCCGCGCCCAGCGAAATGAACACTTCGGGGACCGACAACACCTTGTGGTTGAGCGCGTACTCCTCGACCTGCTCGTTCCCCACCGGGCGACGCGCACCCTTGGCGACATCGCTGTTCCGAAAGCCACTCACACGGAGATCGGTGAGGTCCCCCGCCGCAATCGTGGTGTCCGCGGCGGCGACCGAGACCTGGCAGAGCGAGATCGACTGCGCGGGAGCCGCTGGGGCGACCGGCGATCCGGCCGGGGTCCCGACGACAACGGCGACGGTACCGTCCTCCTTCGCCACGACGAGGTCGATGCGCGGGTTCGTGGGGTCGGCCGTCGAGATCGTCACGGTCTGCCGGGGGTACCAGCGGCTGATCCCACGGATGACCGCGCACCCCTCCTCGACCACGAGGACCATGGAGGTCGGCGAGCTCGCCGATACCTTGAGTGCGTTCGGCTTCGCGCTCGGGTCGGGGATGTAGTTCCGAGCGTACTCCTCTGCGGGATGCCCCTTGAGCATGCTGCCCAACTCGACGAGCGGGCGGGTGTCACGCCACACGGCAGCGCCGGACGTCGCCGGGACCTCAGCGCGCGCGATCTTCAGCGTGCCCGCCGGCACCGCGGGCTCCACAGGGCTGGACGCCGCCGTTCCGGCGACGACCTGGGCGACGAAGCCCCACCGACGACGCAGCGGGACGCTCTGGTTGCTCTCGTTCCCTGTCGTCGGGTCCTTCACCCGCCGCGTGGTGGTGTCCGTGTTCTCCCGCTCGGGGCGGATCACGACGATGTCCCACCGCGGGAGCGTCGCGTGGTGAGCCGACAGCGTGATCGCCTCGTCCGCGTCGATTACCATCGGCTGGTACGACTGATACTCGAAGTTGTCGCCCGAAGGCGCCACCTTGGTCGAGTCGTAGAGCATGCCCCAGCCGGCAGTGATCTCCGCGGCGAGATCTCCGGTGGCGACCACCTTGCCGTAGTCGGTGTCGGCCGGGAAGCCAGAGAGCGGCTTGCTGTTGTTCACGTCGTAGAACAGGAGCGCCAGCAGGAACTGCAGGGACTGCTCCGCCATGGTGCCCATGCGGTCCAGCTCATCGCTCGTGATCAGCCGGCCGAGGTCCCAGGGGACATGGCCGCCGGGGCGGGTCCAGTCGAGGCTCACCTAGTCCTCCACGACGAGCGCCCACCGGATCCCGGCGGCGCGGATGCGTTCCACTTCGGAAATGATCGCGGCGTACATGGGCGATTCCCCGTCCTCGCCAGCGAAGTCGGCGAAGTCGGTCCAGGCCAGGTCCGCGAAGCTATCGAGGGCCGACAACGTCTCGACCAAGGGCACGAAGATCAGGAAGGTGTTCGGGCCGCCCGACACGTACGAGATGTCTGCCCAGGCGTGCTCCTCTTCCTGGTTGTCCGCGAACGGCTGCTCGAACCACTCGACCATGCGAGCGCCCGACGTGCCGTAGGCGACGAGGATGGCCTCGACCGCCTCGAGGATCGCGTCTCGCGTCACCTGACGCTCGACGTTGCGCAGGCGGGCGCGCACGCTGGCGTCGGCCTCGGACGGGGCACGCGGGACCCCATACCCCTGCGCGAGCAGGGTCAACCAGATGCCATCGGCACCACCGATCGTCGCCGCGTCGACGAACTCCTCCGTCGAGAGCTCCACCTCGCGGAAGACGCCGGGGTAGGCGATCAGGAGGTCGCGCAGCCGCTGGTACTGGCTCGGTAGGAGCCGCAGCAGCTCTTTTTCGAGCTGGGCGACAGTGCGCGGCACCTAGACCTCCACGAAGGTGACCGTCACCGCCTCGGCCGGAAGCCGGATCGCCTGGTAGGGCTGGGAGGGCGCCACGTCGTCGGCTGGCTTGGTGACATCGACGCCAACCACATCCGAGCTGACGTTGTGCGCCAGCTGTGAGAGGCGGGAGCGATAGAACGTGTCCCCTGGCCCGAGAGTGTCGGCGTACGCCTCGCTCACGCTGCGGATGGAGGCCCTGAGGGTGTCGGTGTCTGCGCCCGCGCGCACGTAGACGGTGAGCTCCGCGGTCCTCTCGTCGCGCTCGGCGCCCACGACCTCGACGAGCACCCCCGCCGCGCGCCAGTCCTCGAGCTCGGTGGCGACGAGGTCAGCGAGCACGTCGTTGCTGTTGGCGTCAGGGTCGCCGACGTAGACGTTGACCGTCCCAGCTGCCTCCACCTCGGACTCGTCGACGGTCACGAACCGCACCCCAGGGACGGAGCGCGCGCCAGCGCGTAGGGCCGACACCGTGCCGCGGACCACCGTCTTGAAGAAGCGCCGGATCCGGTCTCGGAACTCAGCGTCGGTCTCGGCGTTCGAACCACCCACGAACCGATCAGCGTTGGTGACGGTGGCGTTGGGATCGCTCGGGAAGTTCGTCTCGAGCGTGTCAATCACATCGGCGGCGACGTTCTGCGCGGGGCCGGTGACGGTGGACTCGCAGGGGATCTGCACCGTGAGGTCGGCGGTGCCGACGGAGACCTCGCCGGTGGACTCCACCGAGATCCGCTCGCCGTTCACCGAGCCCGAGAAGACGAAGCCGGCCGGGATCGTGTACGCGAGCGTCGGGGCGTCAGGGTCCTTGGTCCACGTGAGGTACCCGATCGACGGCGTGGCCGCTTGGCGGGTGAGGAGGAACCGGTCCAGCGCGAGGGCGTCGAGGTCGGCGCCCTGCGCCGTGTCCACGAACTGGGCGGCGAAGTTGCGGACGACGAACTCGATGAGCTGGTCCGCCAGCACCGCAGCTGCGCCGGTGGTGGCGTCGAGCCGGCTACCCTCGCTCCAATCGGAAAGGGAGGGGTTGCGCGCCTGGATTTCGGCCTTCGCAGCGTCGTAGAGCTGCTGCCAGCTGGGCGGGGTAGGCACGGGGCGGCCCTCCTCGGCGGGGCGGGTGGCGGATCAGCCACCCAACGTGAAGCCCACGGACTCGGTTTCCGACTGGCCGCGCGGCTGAATGGAGAGCTCGATCTCGGTCTGACCATCGCGCACCGCTACCCGAGCACCGACGTCGCCGATCCGGCGGTCCCGCAGAAGGTTCTCGCGCAGGCGTGCGACGAGCTCGGCGCGCTTCGCTGGCGTCGACGTCGTCTCGACGAACTCGGCGGCGCCAGCGCCGTACTGTGGGCGGTGGACCAGCTCGCCCGGCATCGTGATGGCGCGCTGCTCGACCGCGGAGCGCAGGTTGGCGCGGCCACTCACGATGGGCCAGTCGCCCGACGCGGTGACGAGGACGCCGTCATCGCCGGGCATCGCCAGGTCCGTGAAGAACCGCTCGGCGTCGAGTTCGGCGGGCGTGGGCACGGACTACGTCCGCTCGGGCCAGCGCCACTCACCGACGCGCGTGCCGAGTGTCGAGGACGTGAGCCACATCTGCAGCGCGCCGGGTTGGTAGCCAGCGAACCCAGCGAGCTCGCACGCGGGCTGGTCGTTGGTGCCATCGAGGGTCACGACGAGGTTGGCGGTGTGGCCTCCCCACGGCCGCACGATGGTCGCCGGGCGGAGGATCGGCGACTCGTCGGTGCCCCCGATCCGGACGTGGACGATGCGACCGATCGTCGGTAGAGCCGGCGTCACGGGGGGCTTGGAATCGGCGGTCATACGGTGCTCCGGACGAGTGTGGAAGCGAAGGGGGCACCGCCAACGCCACCCGAGTCGGGATCGACGAAGGCGGCGCTGGTGGCGAGGGTGGCCTTGAAGGCGGCGGTGGCTGCGATGAACGCAGCGGAGGCGTCAGCGAGCGTTGCGTCAGCTGTTAGCGCTGCCGCGGCGGCTCCAACGAAGAGCTCGAGCGCCTGAACGTAGGTCTGTAGCGCCACGAGGAAGTTCCCGAGCACGATGCCGTCGGCTGGGATCCCCTCGACGCTGCGAAACTCCACCCCGAGCGGGTTCTGGAGCCGCACCGTCGCTGGGTTCCACGTGGGCGGCCTCGTCGCGAGGCCGCCAGGCCCGTGGAGGAATGCCAGGATCACCGCTCGGCGCGGCTCGTCGGCGGGAAACGCGACGATGCACTCCTGCCCGGGGACGGGCATGGGGATCAGCAACCCCGCAAGCGGACCCGCGAACGGGCTCGCCCATCGGGCCTCGCAGGGCCGGTTCCCGGGCTGAAGCATCAGCTGCACGAGAGCGCCGCCGCCGGGCGTGTAGGGGTCAACCGGTACCGGGGCGAGAACGGTGGCGAGTTCGACGCTGATTGGCGAGCCGACCAGCGCGCGGAGGGCATCCTGCAAGCATCCCCCCTACACGAGCAAGTAGCTGACGAACTCGGCGCGGAGGCTGTACCCCTGCTCGTGGTCCCAG
Organism: Phycisphaerales bacterium; assembly: GCA_035626935.1. GTDB lineage: Bacteria > Planctomycetota > Phycisphaerae > Phycisphaerales > UBA1924 > JAJTGZ01. The sequence goes on from DASPMT010000513.1 coordinate 35,633, forward strand.
AAGTGCGTGGCCTGGTGAACCAAGAACGTCCGTGGAACCACCTGCGCCTTGAGCCACCCGTCCACCAGCGCCTGGGCGACCTCGGGCCGCAACGGATTCGGCCGCGTGAAGTCGGACAAGTACGCCACGGCTTCAGGCGGCGTCATGTTGTCGAGGACGGTTTGATCCTCGCCGAACGTGATCACCAGCGGATCGCCGTTCGAGAGCCCAAGCAGCGGTAGAACCAGCGTCGCGTCCGTGAGGTCGTTCGTCTCGATCGTCCCCGTGACGTCCCACTGGGCCGACTCGGTGTAGATCCCCTGCGCGAGAAGCGCAAGATCCCCCTCGGTGTACGTCCCTTCGAGGAAGTACTCCTCACACTCGACGGAGCGCCTCGGTGTCGCTGCGGGAGCCCCGGGGAGGCCGGCCGCGCCGGCGTCCACCTTCGCCCTCGACCCGACCACGGCGTAGGTTGGTGGATACGGGGGCCCCTCGACTGCCCGTCCCTGCCCTGGGTCCCAGGCGACGATTCGCAGCGGCTTGCGCCGTCGGTCGGTGTAGTTGCGTCGGATGGTGAGCTTCTTCAGGTTGGCGGTCAGCCCGCCATAGAAGAACGCCGCGACCTCCGGCTTGGGGAACACCGGCGGCCGGATCTCGAGCTGGTCGAGGTTCCAGACCGGCACCTGCCCGAACAGGCCGCAGATGGCCGTGAGGACATCCCACACCGAATCGCCCTCTCGAGCGGTCCAGGTGTTTCGCTTCGCGCGAACGTTGACGGGAACGGCGACTGCCTTGGGGTCGAGGAACATCGCCGGCTTGGTCAGCGGCCACACGAGCAATCGGATCGCCTCGACCACCTCCGCAAGCGTTCCCACGATCGGGAACGGCGTCGCGGGAGCGGGCGCGAGCTGGTGCTGGCCCGGCGGATAGGCGGCCGACCACTTCACGTCGAGGCCGTAGCTCGTGTAGTCGCGAGCCTTGATCTCGACCAGGTTCTCGTCGGGGCCGAGCTGGGTCTCCGTCTCGTCGATCACCCCCACGAAGCGTAGGTTGAGGGGCGTCGGGATGAGCGGGATGAGCGGGTCTTCCACGTTCTCGATGTGCGCCGAGACGTGCGCCCACTTCACCGCCCGCGGCTCGAACGGGAAATCCCGGTACTCCACGAGCATGCGGAGGGTGTCCGCGGTCCTCGCGTCGTTGCGAACGACCTCGACCCGCCTCGGCACCAACTCGAATGCGGGCACGGGGACACCGGTGCTCGTTGGCACGTGGTCATCCATCCCGATCGTCAGGATGGCCTTGCACCGCGGGTAATAAACCCGGGGAGGAACGAAGGGAAGCGAGCTCACCGCGGCACCACGAGGACGAGGCCGGGGACCAACCCCGCTGGCGAGACCGTGGGGTTCGCCTCGAGCAGCCGTCGCCAGGCGGTGTGGTCGCCGAGCTCGCGCACCGCAAGGCTGTGCCACGTGTCGCCCTGACGCACGAGGACCGTCCGGCGGTCGACGCCCGCCACGACCTCGCCGGCCTTCCGGTCGAGCTCACGTAGCCCCGCCTCAGCCTTGACGAGCCCGATGCGAACCTGGCGTTCCCAGAGCCACGCGGCGATCGTGCGCTCGCCGTTGACGACGTCGAGGTAGGACGCGGCCTCGATCTCGTCGAGGTGCTTCCGCGTGCCCCTAATCTCGCCGCGAAGGCCGGTGACCGCGGCGCGGAGGCCCTGGACGTCGCGCTTCGTTTGCGCCCCCGTCTCGAGCAGACTCGCGATGGCCGCGTGCGCGCGGGTGAAGTCCTCCCCGATCTCCTCGATGGCCTCCGAGATCTCGAACAGCGTCTCGACGGCCACGACTACCCCCTACTCCGGCACGAACGCGCCGAGGGCGGCGACTCCGCGACCCACCTCGACGACCTCCTCGAAGAGGCTCGCGGCATACTTGAGGTCGCTGGCGACGTCCGCGACGGTCGCCGCGAGGGGTGGCAGCGGGGCGAGCGCGATGGCCTCGTCACCCTTATCGACGGCGAAGTCGATCTCGTAGCGCACCCGGTGCTGCGTCTCGTACTCGAAGGCCGTCCGCTTCACCCGCCCATAAGCGACGATCGTGTCGCCCCAGAACAGGCGACAGAGGCGCTGCCCCTGCTGGATGCCGCGGAGGAGAGCGACTCGCACCGCTGCCCCGCCGTCGATGATCGACAGCGGGTCCCGAAACCAGCCCCGCAGCGGGATCGGCTCCTCCTTCACGCCCAGTACTTGGGTGCTCGACGAGGATGCCCCCGGGTACCAGCTCTGGACGTCACGCTGCTCGGCGGAGCGGACCACCGGCTCGGGCCGATCCTTCCCGCCGAGCACGATCGTCCGGCCGGGTGGCCCGAGCTCGATGATGATGACGGGCAGGCCGTCGCCGAAGATCGGGAGGGTCAGCCCCACGACGACCTCCTACAGCGGCTTCGCTGGCGCGTATCTCGACTGCGTCCGATACCGATCGAGGTTCTTGAACACCGTGTCCATGGTGATCGCGACCCGGTTCGGATCCTGGGCCTGCTCGACGTTCACGTTCACCGTTACCGGGCCGATCTTCGGCGACGGTTGCGGCTTCACCTTGCCTCGGTTGCCGCTGATCGAATCGAAGATCGCCCCTGCCCCAACGAGCCGAGATCGAAGCTCTGGCGCATCATCCAGGCCGGAAGGGCCCTTCACGCCGAGGAGCGCGGGGTCGCTCTTCGGGTTGTAGCCGGCCCAGTCCTTCAGGGCCCCCCGGATGGCGCGCTCCGCCGCGACGCTCGCGGGCTGACTTACGACCGCAACGGTACGGCGGACGAAGTCGAGGCTGAGCTCGGTCCGGGCAATGTTCTTCTCGGTCGGCGACATGTTGGTATCGAGACCGATCCCAAGCATCTTGACCGCGATCCCGATCGACTCGGCCGCTTGAGCCGCCAGCAGCCCTAACTTGACCAGTCCGGCCGCTAGGATCCCGAACCCGTGAACGCCACGCTCCATGCTCTTGATCAGCTGCGAACCGATCGCGTCCGCCCCTCGCTGAAGCGCCGGCGCCAGCCTGTTGGACGCGTCCGCCAGCTGTTGGCCTGCCTGCGCGGTCAGCGAGAAGCTCTCCCGGAGCTCACCAAGCATCTCGGGATGCTGCTCGAGGGCGTACGTCATCGCTGCCGCCGCGGCGCCCACCGCAGCGAGCGCTGCTCCTGCCGTCGCAATCGAGCCAAGGGCGACGCCGCCACCACCCGCGAGCCGAAGCCCACCCGAGAGCCCGCCGGCCATGGAGCCCATCTTGGCCGCCGTAGCAGCGGCCGCCCCGGCAGCAGTGGCCTCGGCGAACCGCTCCGCGTTTCGGACGAGGGCGTCCCAGATCTCGACCAGGCGCGGACCCAGGCGGTCCACCATGGCCTGCATCTGCCCAGAGTTCGCGGCCATCCAGGTGTTGACCGCCTCGAGCTGCTGGCTCCAGCGGTCGAACAGGGGCGCGGTGACCTGCTGCACCAGCAGCTTGACCCCATCTCGAAGCGTCGCGACCTGGGCGTTCCAGGTCTTCCCCGTCGCCTCGACGGCCGGCTGCATGGCCGTCAGCGCGCGCTTGATGAGCGCGAGCTTCTCCTCGGGCTTCGCCTTGTTGAGCTCGTCGAGCGAGCTGCCGATCACCGAGAGCAGCGGTGCGAGTACCTGCGACTCGGCGGGGGACAGCCCACCCTGCAGCCCCTGCAGGATGTCGATCGCGGCGACCTTGAGCCCCTCCTGGCCGCGCAGCGCGAAGCCAGCGCCGAGCCCGAGCCGAGTCAGCTCGCGCACGTCCTCGAGCGCGCCGCCCGCGGCCTTCACGGGAGCGAGCAGGCGCTGGTAGGCGTCAGCGTAGTCCTGGAGCTCGCCGGCACCCTTGGCCGCGTCGCCGCGGAGCTGCGCGATCACTTCCACCGCCATGCCCATCTCGTCGGCGACCGTGCTCTTGTTCATCGCGGCGAAGATGCCGGCGATCCCAGTCTGGGCCTCCTGCGAGGCCGTGTGGATGCCGAGCAAGCTGTCCGCGACGCGCTTCGCGGTCGAGGCGAACTGCTGGAGCGCGACCACGCCGAACGCGAGGTTCATGGCGTTCTTGATGCGCGCGCCCATTCGCTCAACGCCGCCAGCCAGTCCCTGGACCTGGCGCGAGACGCCGTCGACGCCAGGGATCCGCGGGTCCACTACGATGCGCGTGACGACGTCGAACTCTTCCCTTTCCGACACCGCGCCTCCCCACCCGACGACCTACCCGGCGCCCGGCTCCGGGTTCTCCACTTCGAGGATCGCTTGGAGGTTGTCGAGCACGCGCCGGAACTCGGCCAGGCTCCAGGTCTTGATCTCGCTCAAGGGCTGGTGCCCGTAGCGCATCACGAACGCGACGTTCCACCAGTAGCGGGAGATCAGGTCGAGATCGTCACCGCCACCGGCTTGGATTTTCCCGCGTCGCCCCCGTAGTAGACCTCCGTCCACGCGGCCACGAGGGCGTGCTGGTCCTTGAACGAGAACAGCTCGTCCCACCGAGCGCGGGTCTTCTCGAAGTCGAGCTTCTCGCCGCCGACCTCGCGGATGCTGATCTGCAGTCCCGCCTTCGCCACCCGGTGCATCAGCAGCGGCCCGGGCTCCTCACCAGTGACGTTCGCGATCGTGTAAATCCGCTCGAGGTCCGAGGCTTTGTGGGCCGCGAACAGCACCTTGCGGCCGTCCGAGAGCTCCACCTCGTACGCATGCAGCACACCAGCCATGACGGCTCCAGATCAGAGGGTGATGCGGTCCTTGCCGGTGACCCAGGGGATCTTGATCTCCACCACCGAGCCTCGCTTGGCGGTGAGGTCGAACTCGACCTCGATCTCCGGGTACACGAACGTCTGGCTGCTCGCGTCGCGGTAGGTGACCTGCTCGACGATGTTGAGCAGCACCGGCAGGTTGTTCCGCTTCGCGAAGTTGTAGGCGTTGATCATCTGCTCCAGCGACTTGGAGCGGACGGCGAGCGTGGCCGTCCCCTCCCAGCCGGTGGGCACGTGATCGATGAGCGGAGACGTCTCCCCGAGGATCTTCGTCTCGACCTTGTCGTAGCGCGCTCGCTTGGTGAGCTCCGTGATCTGCGGCGCACAGTCCTGCGGGATGCCGTCGAGGAGGAGCTCGAAGCGAACATGCTGCCCGTGGATGGGCTGACCCTTCACGGCCATGGGCGGATCTCCAGGGGGTCCAGGGGGGCAGCCCCCTTCAGGGAGGGAGGCGTCGCGCAGGTCCTACGCGACGGGTAAAGGCGCGGACTAGGCCGCCTCGGCGATGACCACGGAGGTGCCGACGGCCGCCTTGATGACGATCACGTCCTGGCTCGCGTAGAGCTGGACGCTGATCAGGATCACCCAGGTGCCCGCTGCGATCCCGGCTGCGGTGTTCCCACCAAACGGGTCCACCGAGTAGTTCGCGATCCGGTTGCCATCCTTCATGCCCTGCAGGAAGGCGACGATCTCGCCGTACTCCTGCTGGGTGACAGGGCCGAGGCGCGGGGCCGGGCTCAACACGAGGTCGAGCGGTCGCTCGATGTACGCCTCGAGGAACTCGGCGATCGACTCGGAGATGAAGTCGGTCATTCGCCGGCGGAAGATCTTCTCCTTGCCGGCGGTGAGCGACGTCGTAAGCCCGTTTCGGATGATGCACCCGAGCTTGGTGCTCATGAAGAACGGGGCGATGCCGTCGTCGTTCAGCTCCTGGTAGATCGCGTCCTCGAACTCGGCCTCAAGCGACGTGATGCCCGCCAACGCGGCCGCGCCGGGTTGGCCCCCTGGGCTGACCTCGGGATCGACGCTCACGATGGCGGCCGCGACGAACGAGGACCCGTCCACCTCGACCTCGTCCGGGTCGTCCTCGTACCGATTCAGCGTGTTGACCCGAGGGAACGGGTACACGCACCGGTCGTCGCGGTAGTCGGCGACGTAGGTCTGGGCGGAGCTGTAGCTCTGCCCGTCCTTGGTGCAGAGGACCGCGACCCCCTTCTTCACCGTCTGCGCGTACAGCAGGAGTCCGTCGTTGATGTCGTCCTTCAGCGCCTCGGGCGGCTCCGCGACGAAGAGGACGCCGACCTTGACCCCCTCCGGGTAGAAGGCGCGGATCCCCGTGTACGTCGGAGCGGTCCCCGTGTAGTCGGCGGCGACCGCGGTGCCATCAGCGCCACCGGTGAGCGCCGTGGCAGCGACGACGGCCGCGGGTTCGTCCGCCGACGCGTGGGCGGTGAACTCGACGAACGGATCGCCCGGGTCGGTGACCACCGCCCCGCTCTGGACGTCCACGTAGGTCTTGCTGTAGGTCGAGCCGATCGTGACCTTCACCGAACGCTTGGTGCCGCTCGACCCGGCCAAGATCTCGACCTTGATCCCGTTCCCCACGACGCCCTTGTACCGGGCGGTCGCAACGAGCGATGGATTCGGATCATCGTCGTTGAACGTCTTCGACGCCGCGGCCGCGCCAGTGACCGGAACCCGGGAGATCTTCAGCCCACCCGGGAAGGTCTTGTTGAGGAAGGCCTTCATCGCGGCGTAGTCGTCCGCGACGTCGAACTCGGTCGGACAGAACTGCTCGAAGAGCTCGCCGACGGAGTTGATGTCGGTGACCGTGGTCTCTGGACCCCACGGCAGCTCCGCCACGACGCCGACGGCGTCCTCGCCGACACCGCGGATCCCACCGGGGACGTCGACCTCCAGGATGTTGATCCCGTAGGTCGCCTGCGACAGCATCGAGATCTTGCGGATGAGGCTGCCCATCGAAGGACTCCGGCACTGCGCCGCGCGCTACGCACGGGCGGGGGGAAGAGGGATCACGGGATCTCGACGTCCGGCTCGGTGAGCGAGACGCCTGCGAGCTGGGTCGTCGTTCGGATCTTGATCAGCGCCTGGGCTGGCGTGCGGCCCTGCGCGACTAGGCCGAGGTCGCAGGCCAGCACCCAACGCTGCCGCCATTCGCCGGTTGCGACAGCGTCGGCGTCGTCGAGGGCCCGCCCGGTGTCCGGGAGCACGTTCGCGACCTGCCCGAAGTACATGGGCAGCTCGAGTTCGAGGCCGGGCACGTGGGGCAGCTCGGTGTGCAGCGCCGTCTCGATGGTCTGGCGAGCCTGGTCGCGCACCGCGCGGTGGGCGCACCAGAGGTCGAGCTGGACGACGATGGCGAGGTCGGCGAGCCGGTAGGTGACGAGCAGTCCGCCGTCGTCGTCATCGGCCTCCGCCACCGGGACTGGTGCACACCAGGTGTAGCGGTGCTCCACCGGGGTCACCGAGACCACCGGGCCGTGCGACAGGTCTAGGTCCTCGCGCCGCTCGGGCCAGCCGCGCAGCGCGAGCGAGATCCCGTCCTGCTCCTGCAGGTACTGGGCGAGGTGCTCGACGAGGGCGGCGACGGGATCGATCACGCCCCCTCCGGTCGGCTACTTCAGGCGCTTGCGCAGTGCTTCGCGGAAGAAGTCAGGCACCCGCGCCCACGTTCGGCGCATGATCGCCTTCGGCGGCAGCCCGCGCTCGTGGATGGCGCGCGCTACCAGGAACGCGACGCGGCGGGCCTCAGACGGCTTCACCGTGAGCTTCCGGCGCACCCACCCTTCCAGGTGCTTGGCCGATGGCCCGGGCGCGCCTGGGCGACGGCCATGCTCCACCACGCCAGCGTGCGGCGCGTCGTTGCCGTACTCGGCCCCACCGGCGATCTTGCGGGCCTGAAAGCCGCGCCGATACGTGCCCTGGTCGACGATCTCCTCGGTGTCCGTGAGCTCGACGGCGTAGCGGACCGCGCGGTGCGCGGCGTCTAGCGCTGCGACCTCGGCCTGCGCTCGTCGCCGCTCGAGAACGTCGGTGAGGGCCGCGCCGAACTGCTCGGGCCGAATGACTCGACGCGGCATCTAGGGCCTCGTTCCACGCCGCCGCAGCCGCACCGTCCACGAGAGGAATCGCTGCTCGGGCTTTCCGATGACGACGTACTCGGCGCCGTCCACGAGCCAGCACCACTCCTGCTGCGGGAGCAGCGTCGGGCCGAACAGGTCGGCCTCGGTGTAGGTGCCCGAGATCCGGTCCGCCACGAGTTCGCCAGTCTCACGCTTGCCGGCCTCGGTGGAGGGCTTGTCGTGCGCGGGGCGCACGCGGGGTCTGGGCTCGAGCGTCGTCACCGTGTCGGTGTAGGCGCCGAGCCCGGCCTGGGTGCCAGCCCACGTCCGCAGGCGCGTCTGGACGGTGTAGAGCCGGGTTCCGATCGCGTCGACGAGCACGTCCTGGCGGACGTCGTCGACCAGCGAGATCAGGTCATCCCGAAGCGCCATGGGGCCTCCCGCCCGCTACCGCCCGAACCGCCGCCTGAACGCTTCGCGCGACTCGGTATACGCGCGAGTTCCGCCGAACCAACGCCAGGTGACCTGGTCGCCATTGACGGCGATCACCTGTACGGTGTCGGGGCCGACGCGGAACGAGTCGCCGGCCTTCACCGGCTCACCTGTCGGAGCAGCCACCAGGTGAGGATGACGGCGAACAAGAGCGCCATCAGGGCTTCGGCGGCGCCGTTGGCGCCTCGTGCGGTGGTGGACGCACACCGCGTCGAACGGCCTCGCGCGTTTGGTACCAGTGTTGGGCCGTGCGCAGCAGGATCGGCAGCGCCACCCCAATCACCACTGCGAGCTCGGGGGCCAGCCCGACCTGAACGAGGCATGCGACGCAAACGCCGCCCGCTCCGGCCTCGCCGAGGTCGCCGAGAAGTTGCCCGGTATCCTGCACGGGAGTCATTGAGTCTCTCCTGGGGTCGAGAGCAGCAGCGTCCTGCCCCAGGACCGCGCCGCGCATCGGCGGACTACTCCGCGAACTCGATGACGGTGTACTCGGACGGCTTGAGCAAGCTGGCGTACTTCCGCGCCAACTCGCCGCGGTAGATCGACCGCGGGACGGGCAGACGCACCCGCTTGCCCTTCGGGGTCTCCACGGAGATCGCCGTGGTCACCGGAACGTGGATGACCTCGGGCTTCCGAGCCGGCGGCGGCTTCACCGCCACCTTCTTCCCGTTGATCCGCTCGGGCTTCTCCGGGGTCTCGTCCGCTGGGGGCGCCCCTCCGGCCTTCGCCTTCGCCCACGCCTCGACCTCGGCGAGCGAGACGCCCGCCGTTTCCGCGATCTTCGCGAGAGAGACCTTGCCGAGCATCTCGGCGTAGCTTTCCAAGTTCGTCGCCATCTGCCACCTACCCCCGCCCACAGGGACCCGATGCAGACCGCGGGCGGAAGGCGGACTGCTTGACCGGGATGTTGAGCAACGCGGCGATCTGGCTCACGAGCCGATCGCCCTCCTCGAGCCAGTCGCTTCGGGCCTCCGCGCTCGCGTAGAACTCGACGTCCTCGGCCCGCTTCAGGCCGGCGCGCGACAGGCCGCTGGAGATCTGCGTCTCGACCGCGGCCACGCGGGTCAGCAGCGTCTTGACCTCGGTCTCGGTGGCCGCCTCGATCGACGTCAGCACCGACTCGAGCAGCCAGTAGGTCTCGCGGTTCCGGTCGGCGTAGCCGAGGAGGCGCCGGAGTGTTGCCGCCTCGGCGGCGGTGAACGCCACGGCCTAGAAGCCCACCAGATCGATCACGGGCGGCTTGACGTACCGGAGCTCCTTGAGCCCGAGCAGCCGCACCCCCTCCGGGATCTGCTGGTGGATGGTGCCCTGCGCCGCGAGGCCGCCGGCGCCGTTGAAGTCGGTGCTGTTGCCGGCCACGTAGACGCCGATCACGGACTTCGTGCCGTCCAGGGCGGGTAGCGCCTCGAGCGCCGCGGCAGCGGAGGCCGCGTTGGTGCCAGCCGCAAAGCTCGCGGTGCCAGCGGAGTCGAGGAGCAGCCAGTACGCTCGGTACTGGCTCGCCGTGGTATCCGTCTCCGCCGACAGGTCCCAGAGATTGTCGGTGGACCCCTTGCTGTAGACGCGCCCCGCGATCCGGAACAGCGTGGTCGCCTGGGTCCGGAGGAACCCGGCGGTGGTCCCGTTGCCGATGTTGCCGGCCCCGTCGGCGGCGAAACCGAACAGGAGCGCCATCGAAATCAGGATCTGCCACATGGCAGAGGTCTCGGTGCGGCCGCCGGTACGGCGGATCTTCTTCGTAGCCATGTGGCGCTCCAAGGCCTGACTTCGCAGGCGGAAGGCAGAGGGCGGATCCGGAGATCGGGAGCGGGCCTGACCCGAGCGCCCGCATGACGCCGTGCGGGAGGCGTCGGGACGCTCGAGGGTCAGACCGGCTGCGGAGCCCCGGATGGGGCGAGTCCCTGATCAGCAGGGACTAGTGTCGGGTATGTCCGAGAGAGTTACAGGTGCCGTTGGAGGCTCACCTTGGAGACCTGGCGCACGATTCCGGACACCGATGGCCTGTACGAGGCGAGCAACGAAGGCCGGATCCGCTCCTGGCGAAGCCCTGGACGGTGGGGACGGATGCTGACCGAGCCGATGATCCTCGAACCCAAGGCAATTCCGCCCTATGGCCACCTGCGCGTCAATGCCGCCGGGATCGGGCCCAACGGTCGGAGGTACGAGCAGGTTCATCGCCTCGTGTTGCTCGCCTTCGTCGGCCCGTGCCCGCCTGGTATGGAGGGCTGTCACAACGACGGCGATCCCAGCAACAACCGCCTCGAAAACCTTCGTTGGGACACAGCGAAGTCGAACGGTCGCGACAAGGTGCTACACGGAACCGTGCCCCGTGGTGAATCCAGCAACCTAGCGGAGCTTACCGAGGGCGATGTTCGCGAGATCCGCCGTCTGGCCGCCGAACTCGTTCCTCTGCGGCTGATTGCCGCGCAGTTCGACGTCGATGACAAAACCGTGGGCGCGATTGCACACGGGAGGACCTGGACCCACGTCGATGGGCCGCGGCTGGCCGGCGACGCGCTGCGTCGCGGGGTGCTGGCACCCACCGCGAAGCTCACACCCGATATCGTCCGGGAAGCGCGCCGACTGCATGCTGAAGGCGCCACCTTCACCGAGCTTGCCGAGCGGTTCGGTGTGTCGCGGCCGGGACTCACCAACGCCATTCGCGGCAAGTCGTGGGCTCACGTCACCGATTAGCCGCCTACTAGGTGTACAATACCTTCCCGAAGGCGCTGCGCTTGGCCCACGCGAGCTGCGCGTGGATGTAGACCATCGCCTCGGTGGACAGGCCACGCGGGCCGAGCACCTTCACGCACGGCATCAGCGTGTTGGGTCGGGCCATCAGGCCGTCGAGCACCGCGTCCGGGATGACCAGCTTGGGGTCGTCGTTGATCATCCGGAGGAAGTCCACCAGCGCCTCGCGCGGCCGATCGGCGCCGAAGAGCGCGGCGAGCTCGGGGGGGAGGAGCTGCTCCACCTGCACGTAGTTCGTGTTCCACGCGTACAGCGTGTTGGCGGTGCACTGCGGGTCTCGCACGACCGGGATCCCGTCGAGCTCGATCGCGTCGATGCCCGCCTGGAGCTTGATCGTGCCCCGTGCCGTGGTGATGGCGCGGAGGGTGACCTCGCGGTCGCTGAACAGCCCGCGGATCTTGTCGAAGACGTTCGACGGGCAGGTCAGGAGATCCGGCTTCTCCGAGCACGCGTCGTAGATCGGCGTGAGGAGGTCTTCGCGGATCTGCTCGAGCGAGATGTCGGCCAGCGCCACCGAGGCCTCGGTCGAGGCCCACTCGGTGTAGGTCGCCGGGTTGATCCCCTGGAACGTGCCCGAGGAATCGATCGCGAGCGCGGCACCCGCCAGCTCCGTCGGGGTCGCGCCAGGGTCGCCGCCGTACATGTCGCTGGCGACGCCCATCATCACGCGGACGCCCATGTCGCCCACTTCGCCCGCGAGCAGGTCGGCACCGCGAGCGCCCACCGAGCCGGGGTTCAGGTTCGAGGCGACCGCAGCCGCAGCCAGGTCGGTCACCGATGCGACCTTGTCGTACTGGGCCCAGTCCTCGGACCAGTTGACCTTCACCTCCTGGTCCGCATCGGTCGCCGACCGGGCGACGCCCTCGGCGCTCGCCGCGGCGTTGGTCGCACCGGTGAACTTCGCGGTCCCGGCGACCACCTTGCCCGCGCCCACGACGACAGGCAGGAGCATCGGCAGGACCACCTTCCGGTTGATTTGGTTGGTGATCCGGTCCGGGAACACCAGCGAGAGGGCGGCGGAGATCGCCGCGAGATCGGTTGCGCCCATGTTCGGCGTCTCCTCGTTCAGAGTTGATGGCCGTAGCGGCCGGGATGCGGGCTACGCGAAGCGCGCCCGCGGTTCTACAGGCCGAGGGCCTTGTTCCAGATGTTTCGGCCGAGCGTGCTGGCGTCGATCGGCTGCCCCGAGGCGCCGCCGTTGGGGGGCCGCTTGCCGCCCGCGCCTTCACCGGTGCCGCTGTTGCCCGTCGGAGGGAGGTAGAACTTCCCCTCGGCCGTCTTGACCCACTCCTCGGCGCCAAGCTTCCCGGCGACGATCTCCTCGCCCCAGGAGCGCTTGAACCGGAAGCCGGCGTTGCCGTCCTTGTCCTCGCCCAAGAGCCCCTTCTGCTCCAGTACGGGCATCGCGAGCTCAATGCGGTCCGCTGCGACTCCCGCCGCGCGGAGCGCCTCCTTCACGTCGGCGTCGCGCTTTGCCTTGGCGGCCTTCGCCGCCTCCTCCTTGCGGGCTCGCTCGCTCTCCTCGAGCTTCCGGGCCAGCTCCTCCTGCTGGGCCTTCAGGCGTGCGACCTCGGGATCGGGCTTGCCGTCGGCGTTGCCCTTGCCCTTGTCGCCCTTGTCGTGGCCGTCGGTGTTGCCCCGCTCCTTGGCGACCTTCTCGAGCTCGGCCTTGGCCTTCGCTTCTGCGTCGGAGAGCTTCTTGTCCACAGAGGCTGTGATCCCCTGAACGGTGGTCTCGAGCACCGGCTTGAGTGCGGTGGCCAAGATCTCCGTGGTGGCCTTGTCGGCGAGCAGCGTCTTGAACGCGTCCGAGATGTACTTCTTGTCCGCGTCATCCAGCGGCATGGGTCCCTCGCTGTTGAGCGGTCAGATGGCACCCCAGCTCTTGCGCCAGGGGACCTGTCGACCGCGGTCGTGGTAGTGCGCGGGGTAGCTCCGCCCGTGCGCGACCCCGTTCGTCACGGTCCACACGAGGCCTTGCCGGGCGCGCAGGTTGCCCCTGACGTTCACCCGCCACTCTTCCTTTGGGAGCGCCAGCTTGCCGTCGAGCAGCAGGCTGAACGGGTGGTTCCGGCCGTCGAGGAACTCGTCCGCCTTCTTGTAGAGCGGGTCGTCGTCTTGGGGGTCGTCGAAGCTGGCGAGCTCCTCGAGCGAGGCCTGGGCACCGGTGTCGTACGCCCGGCCCAGCTCCATCCGCGCGATCAACGAGGCGCGGCCCGCCATCCCAGCCATCGCGCCGTTCGCGCCAGCGAGGCGCCAGGCCAGCTGCTGGGGGGTCTCACCGGCGGCAACGCCGACGACGAGCTGCCGGTGGAGCTCGTTGACGACGTCCGCCCCGTAGCGGTCGAGGCTGTACCGGTAGAGGGCCAGGCTTCGCGCGTCGGAGATCCGCGCCAGCGTCGCGATCTCGACCTGGGCACCGATATCGGTGAAGTTCGGCTCGGCGAGTTCGGCGATGCCGATCAGGTTGGCGAGCGCCTGCTCGCCTGCCTGCCGCTCCGACTCGGCCAGCTCGACGCCGAGCTGACCCCGCAGTCGGAGCACCGCCTGCTCTGCCTGCACCAGCATGACGCGGGTGGTCTGGGCGCCAGCGGGTGTCCGCGTCGTCTCCAGACGCTCCCGGAGCTCACGGCGCGCATCGTCGTAGATCCGCAGCACGCGCCGGGCGATGCCCTCGTCGAGCGAGGCGAGATCAGCGGCCTGCCGCTCCAGCAGATCCCGGAGCCGCATTGCCGCCTCCCCCCAGCGCGCCGCCGCCCCCGGTCGCGCCTGGCGGCTGCGCGGGGCGCATCACCGGATCGAGGTCTGCAGCGTCGATCTCGGCCCAGATCTCCTCGCGGATGTCCTCGGCGAGGTCGGGCAGGAGCAGCTCCACCTCGCGGCGCGCGATCTCCCGACGCGCGCGCGGGCTCATCTGCCGCACCTCGGTCGCCCCAGCAGCGGCCTCGAGCCACGCGGCGACGTCAGCCGCGTTGTACCCGTCAAGCCCGGCGATCTCGATCCGAGCCGGCTCGACCACCTCGCCGCGCGCGCGCGCCACGAGCAGCGCGGTCTCGCGCACCCAGTCGCGTACGTGCCGGGCGAGCTCGTCGAGCAGCGCCTCGGTGGCGCGCCAGTCCTGCGCCTTCGATTCGCCGCTCTGCCGAGTCCGGCCCGAGTCGGCGTCCACGGACGCTGCAAGCTGTTGAATGACCCGGTACAGGTTGTCGCGGGCCTCGATGACCGCGTCCGCCAGCCGCTCCGAGCTCACGCCCGACGGCTCGACGAAGGCGACCTTGTCCTGCATCCCGACCTTGAGGAAGTAGCCGGCGCCCAAGGTGGGCGTATCCACTGCCTTGTTGCTCGCGACGACGAGCAGCGGGTGCGCTGCTCGGTGCAGTCCCCACGCATGATCGTGACGCTTGCGAAGCAGGTCCAGGGCGGGATCGTGGAGCCGGTTCAGGAGCCAGAGCCCCAAGGGCAGCTCGCAACGAACAACCGGGACCATCCCCAGGTTGTGGGCTACCGGCTCAAGTTCCTGCGCGTCGTCCTCGTCACTCGGCTGGTCCTTGCCTGGGATGGGCCGCCACTCGAAGCGGCGGATCTGCCGAGCGTCGATCACGGTCCAGCGCCAGACGCGCGCTCGGCCCTCCTCGACTCCCGCGCGCTCCTCGCGGATCGACTCGGCGACGACCCACGCCAATCGGCCGGCGCCGTCTTCGCCCCAGTCGATGACCTGCTCGAGCTGGACGAGGTAGGGCTCGAGAAGCCCAAGAGCCTCTTCGGTTGCGCGGTCGGGCACGGCGACATCCGCAGGCCGTGCCGGGAGGTCCACCCAGGCCCACGCACGCCGCGTCTGGAGGGCGTCGCAGAGCAGGCCCGCGAAGAACTCCGCAAGGTCGGTGCCCGCCCGGTCCACGTTGCCGACCCAACCGCCCCACCAGGCATCGCCATCGACCGCCACAACCGGCGGCGACGCGAAGACCTGGGCGACGAAGAGGTCCACTGACCCGACAACGTCGTTGACGTAGACGGCCTGGGCCATCCGGTTCTTGTAGAGAACCGCTGGCTCCTCGGGGAGCTTCGGCAACCACTGCTCGCGCCGGGCCTGGAATGCCTCGCCGCCCTCATAGAGCGCCCGGCAGTCGCCGCAGTACGTCTCGCGGAGGTCGGGATGGCGCTGGCGGAGAACGCGGATCTTCACCGAGCCTCCACCGGGGTCACGTCCAGATGCCCATCAGCTCGTGCACCAGCACCGCCGCGAGGTCCTCGAGCTCGAGTTCGTACACGGTCACCACCGTGCGGCCCCGAACCACCAGCACCGCCGATGCGGTCACGCGGTAGCGGCCCCGGCCGCCCACCCCGCCCTTCCGGCGGAGCCGGCGCGCAGGGACCGCCACCGACTGGGCAACGGCGAGGCGGAAGCCACCTGGAACAGCGACGCGCTGCACCCAGCGCTCCACCGCGTGCAGGGTGTAGCCGAGCGGCACGCGTCACCTCCCGCGCGCCTCCCACCACGGCTCCTGACTCAGCTCGATCGGCGTGCCGCCGAGCGCGGTGTGTACCCGCTCGACCGCATCGAGGCCGTCATCGTGGTCGCCGGTGGGGAAGCTCTCGGCCTGCTGGACCAGCTCCGCTGGGAGCCGATCGCTGAACAGGAGCCAGCCGTTCGCGGCGTCCGGCTGGATGCCGGCGATCCGCTGCTCCTTGTTCGTCGTGCTCGGCTCACCGACGAGCTCGAACCGCCAGAAGCGGCCAGCCTCGCGACGCTCCTCGCGCTCGCGGGGCAACGCCTTGGCGACGAGCTCCTGGAACCCATTGTCCTCAAACCCGCCTTGGGCAATACGCCAGCGCTCGGCGAGGGTCCAGCATGCCGCCAGCTGCGCGTCTGGCGGCGCCTGCTGCATCCAGAGGTCGAGGACGTAGGTGTAGCCGAACCCGTCCCGGCCACCGACCGCGATCGCGCCGTAGTCGCTGCTTGGGCCCCCCACGGTGGGGTCCCACCACAGCGTGCGGCGGAGGCTCCAGATCGGCACGCGCCGTCCCGTGCCGTGCACGATGAGCTCGTCGCCCTCGACACGGAAGCGCGCCCAGCGCTCGGGGTCGAAGACTCGCGCCGACGGGTCGATAGGGTCGTTCTGCTTCTCCTGCAGGAACGCCGCGAGCCCTTCGGCCCAGATCTGCTCGTGCAGGCGGAACAGGTCCTCGACCTCGGGATCGAGCACCTCTGCGCCGCGCTCCATCTCGGCGCGATGCTGCTCGAAGAACGCCCGCGCCATCGGCGCGCGGTGCTCGCCCAGGGTCAGGTCGGTCCAGATCGCGCGACAGCGCTCCCAGAGGTCAGCGCGCTCGGGCCACCGCACGATCGCCTTGTACTTGCGAGCCTGCCAGCCGTGCTCTTTGCCGCCGACCAGCCGCGCGAGCATCGCGTACTGGTGCAGCACGGTGCCGCGGACCCAGATGTCGGTCCCGCCCTCCTTCCGCCCGGCCTTGGCCACGTCCTTCGTGAGCCAGCTCCAGGTGAAGTTGCGCAGCCGCGGGTTGAGCACCCGCAGCTTGTCCTCCGCGTCGTCGAGCACGATCAACGTCGGCCGGATGCCGCGCGTGGGGTGCTTACGCCCGCGGATAGCGGAGCGCTCCGAGCGCGGCAGGAACGCGACTGGGGGCGCTCCGCGCACCGAGACCCGCCAGCCCTCCACGCCGCCGGTGACGGCGAAGGGTCCGTAGAGCTCGGAGAGCGGCGACTCCTTGTCGCGGAACGCCTCGAGCAGGTCGCGGCTAAAGTCCTCGGCGAGCTCCGACTCCGCGGAGGCGACGACAACGAAGGCCTCGAGCCCGTACACGATCCGGTGCACCACGAGGGCGAACGTCGAGATCGTGGACTTGGCGTAGCCGCGCGGCGCCGCTACGGCGTCGCGCAGCGTGCCCGTGCGGACGTCCCAGGCCTCGCGGCTTTGCGCGACGTCGAAGAGGTCGTGATGGAGCGCGTTGAACGGGAGGTTGAATCGGTCCGGCCAGCAGAACCGGCAGAACCCCTCGAGGTCCCAACGGAAGCGCCCGCGGAGCAGCTCACGGCGAGTCGCCTCGTCGTCCTGGGACTCCCAGAGCGCGGCGAAGTCGCTCGGCGGCAGCGTCGCCGCCCTCCTCGCCAGGTCGCTCCACGTCTCGGGCATGGACCAGCTCCACGAGGCCCGGGTAGGAGGCGATCAGCTGCTCGCTCGTCTTCGTGAGATCGAGCATGGCCCTGGTCATGTCAGGGTCCAACCCGGGCACGACGCCACGCGCGAGCGCCTCCTCGGACCGCTCGCGGAGCTTCCGCGCGCAGATCTCGAGGGTGCGCGTGAGATCGCGCACGATCTCCACGAGCTGCCGCCGGTACTCCGCTGGAAGCTGCTCGACGGGCACGGGCGCGCGCGGCGAGCCGGGCCCGCGTGGCACCGAGGGCTTGGTTGGCCGGCGAGGCATGGCGCCTCCGCGATGTGGGCGGTCCCACGCCGCGGAGGCGCCGCTCGCTTGGGGTATCCCACGGGGAAGGGGCGGAGGCGGACGCCTCTGGACGCACCTGTCCACTCATGAATCCCTTAGCCCGGTGTGTACACAGGTGCAAGTCTGGTGTAGTTGACAGCTATTCTCGTAGCTTGGCCGCCTGCTTCGTTGTGAAACCTCCGCCGTCGCGGGCGCGGACTAGGGCTACACCCCCGTCGCCGGCAGCAGCAAAGGCGATAGCGAGCGCGGTAGCGAGTAGCAGCGCGACCGCGAAACCACCCGAGCTCAGCGACCCGCCGGTCGCGGACGCCTCCAATGTGAACTTGAACTCGCGCTTTTTCCGCATGGATACTCCACCAGTGCTGGGAACGCTACCGAGGACGCACGATGCGTCCACCAAGGGTGTACCCAGTGCTCGAGTTCTACCCACGACCTCGATCCATCCAGGTCGACGAGAGTCGTTTCCGCGAGACCGCGCGGACGGTGCGGGCCCGCGGAGCTACACGGGCCACCCCTGCAGGACGACGACCCCCCGGCTACAGAGAGCGGCGCGTAGCTCGGAGCCGTTCTCCATGGATGCCGACACGGTCGACCTTTCCGTTGTCCTTGGTTTCGCTGGGACGCTGCTAGGCCTTTGGGCGGCGTGGCGCACGACGAGGCTTCAACATTCGCTGGATGACGTCGCGCGGGTGCACGCCGCTCTGCTGGAGACGCAGCTACAAGGAGTCAAGCGGCGACAGGAGCGACACGCGGCTGTTGCCGAGGAACTATTCCAGGCAGCTTGTGCCGCCGCAATGAGCGTGGTCATTCTGGAACGCCGCGTCGGAGAGGCGGTCGCGGGCGAGCGAGAGCCTGCGAGCGTTGGGGAGCAACTGGCAGAGCTGCGGCGCCTGGATGGCGCCTACAATGCAGTATACCTGCGCTCCAGACTTCACATGCCTACCGCTGTTCTCCAGGCTGCGCACAAGCTTCGGTACGCAATTGGAACCTATTTGCTCCGGTTCAAGCGCGACTTCGAAGGAGAGGGCCGGTCGCCAGGAAAGACGGCTGTGAAGCCGGTCGAGCACACCCTCGATGAACTAACCAATCTCCTTCGCGAAGAGCTTGGTACTCGAAAGGCGGATCTCCCCGGTCTAGCGGAGCTCATCAGGCCCCTAAGCGAAGCCGATGTCCAAGACAGCTAGTATCTTTCGATTACTGTTGCACGCTTGCGGTAACGTGCTACTATGAGGGTGTGAGCGGCGAGCGCGCCGCGCAACCGACCGGGCGGTACCCCGGAGTCCAACGGAGACACCATGATCGCTCTCGAGCTCCTCGTGCCCCTCGCCTCGAATGAAGGCGAGATCTTCACGGCGGAGCACCACGACGCCTTCCAGGGCGTGCTCACCAACCTCTTCGGGGGCTGCTCGCGGCTCCCCGGAACGGTCACCGGGACCTGGCTCGACGAGGGCCGGGTCTACGCGGACCAGCTCCTGATCTTCGTGGTGGGCGTCGCGTCCATCACCGACGGGGGCAAGGTCGCCCAGGCGGTCGAGGCTGCGAAGCAGCACTACCGCCAGCTCGCGATCTGCATCCGCTACCTGGGCCGGATCGAGGTTCTCTAGCCCCTCGGGGCCGGGAGGGTCCGACCCCCTCCCGCCTTCCCCCACAACCTCCCCCACAAGCCTCGCGGAGACCCACATGGTTACCCACACCCTCCTCTCGGGCGAGTTGATCGAGTACGACTCGAGCCCCGCCCTGGACGCGTTCCTCGCCGAGCTCGCGGCCCTGTCCGAGCGCGGCGAGGAGGGCCCGTTCATCGACGTCTTGTACAGCGACCGCAACCCGATCCTGCGCCCAGGCAGCCCGATCCCGGGCCGCGGCCTAGTCACGCGCGAGGTCCTCGTGGACCCACGCTGGCACGTCATGGGCGACTACCTCGACCGACTCACCGCGCGCCGTGTCGGTGGCGTCATCGCGCCGCTCGGGGAGCAGCACTCCGTCTCGGTCTCGGAGGCCGCTGCCCAGCTCGGCATGACGCCGAGCGCCGTCCGACAGGCGATCGAGGCCGGGCGCCTGCCAGCGCGCAAGATCGGCGGCTCGTGGGCCATCGCGCCGAGTTCGCTCGACGCCTACCGCTCGCTGCGCCGCGGTCCGAAGTCCAGCCGCGCGCCCGAGCTGCAGATCCGGCTCGGCTCGACGCCCGACGCGAACCTGAAGGTGAAGAGCGACGGCGAGTGGCGGACCGAGGGAGGGGGGCGAGGGAGCCTGCTCGAGTGGACTCGCGCGCTCGTGCGCACGAGCTGGAAGCCGACCGGGACCCTGCGGACTTTCGAGCTTGCGCCGGACGCGAGCGTCACCGCGCAGCGGCTTCACGTCGGCGAGCTCGAGGTGCGCGGGCGCTTTCGGGTGGTCGAGCACGCGAACAACCCGAAGGACGCGGAGCGTCTGTGGAAGGGGTGTGCGCTGCCGGAGCTGCGGGAACCCGTGCTGCGCGAGTTCGACGAGGACACCGCCGAGGCGTCGAAGCGGTAGCCCACCCATCGCCGGTAGAGCTACCACCAGCCCACCCCCACCAATGGGGACGGGCGCTTGCGCGCGTTCGTCCGTACCTGGTCTTGTGGTGGTCTTGTCGTTGTCTTGCTTACTTTATTGCGATCTCTCTGATCAATACCCTATGTGGAGCACTTACAAGACCAGAGACAGCGCTGACCCAACCCTCACGCGCGTGCGCGCTGAAGCACACAGATACCCCCCCGGGGGTACCCTGGGCGTGAAAAGAAAAATCTCCCCCACGTGTATGGCTAGGGTCTGCGCAGGTCGTGGTCTAGTGCGCCAAACTTTCGCCCATTCGTTGCCTCGGTCCATCACAATCGAGCAAGCCCGCAACAAGACCAGGGCCTGACGCGAGACCTCAAGCGCTGCCTCGACTGCGATGGGGCCGCACCGACGCGTGCGTCAGAACGCCGCGTCGTCGCCGTTGGCAGCGTTATCGGCCGTCGTCGCAAACAGCCCACGCGCCTCGACATCGGGCACGCCCCACTGTTCGCCGCGAACCTGGTACGCTCGAGCCTGATGCCCCCCAACGTACGCTCGGGTCTGAGCTCGGTTGTCCTCGCTGACGAGCCACTCCCGGTCGGCCCAGCTCCGTAGCACCTGGTCGGGTGCGAACCCGTGCTCCTCGAGCACGACCCGCAGCGCCCGTGCCAGGATCCGAGGCGACCGCTCGGCGGGCTCCCACCGGCCCAGCCAGGCCGGTCCGAGCGGCCGAGCGTTGTGGCGGCCGTCGAAGTTCCCGATGTTCGCGATGGCCCAGTCCCGCACGATGTCGAGCGCCTCCCGCGCGCGGTCCGAGCCCTCACCGGCGGCCGCGATGGCCGCACGGCCCGCGGCGATCGCCTCGGGGACACGGGGCAGCCCTGCTTCGGCGGCGACCTGCATGGCCACGTCAAGGGCCGCCACGTACTTCGCCACACGCGTCTCTACGGAGCTCCCGAGGCCGCGCTGGTGGACGTCCACGGCGGCGCGGAAGCGCTCGGCGAGCCAGCCGCGGACGTCAGCGTGCGACTGGAGCGCACGGATCACGCGCGGACCGAGGTGGCCGTGGTGGTCGGCGATCGCGCGCTCGAAGGGCACGACCAGGGGCGAGCGGCCACCCCATGGCGAGCCCCAGAACTCGAGCACGCGCGCCCGGGTGCCGCCGTCCTGGCTGTAGCTGGTCAGCGGCTGCTCGCCGGTCGAGAGGCACACCGATCGCCACGTGGCCTGCTGCTGGATGCCGGTGGGCGCCCCCCTGCCCTTCCCGCGGCCCTGGGTGAGGTCGTAGATCGTCTGGGCGACGAAGCTCTCCCCTGGGCGGCCGCGGCGCGCGCGCTGCGCCTCGTCGAGCAGGAGGGGCAGCCCTCGGGTGCCCGTGGCCAGACGCTCGAGGTAGGTCCGGGTGAGGTCCCAGCTCTGGACCAAGCCGCCGTCCTCGCCGTCGGAGGGCGAGCCCCAGACGCTCGCCGCGAACCGCAGCGCGCCGGTCTTGCCCACCGACGTCACGCCCGCGAAGGACACGAAGAACGGCGGGATCTCGGTGCAGAGGTCGAGGAACGCTGGCACGACCGACGCGTACACCGCGAGCGCGAGGCGGGGGTACTTCCGCGCGATCTCCCAGGCCTCGAGCCACCCGCGCCAGGTACCGCGGGGGCGGAGGCTGTTGGCGACGAGGTCGGCGGCGCCGTCGGGGCCGAGCTCGAGGCCCTCGCAGTGCTCGGGCGGGCCGATGGGCGTGCGGCCGAGCAGGAACACCGGCCCGACCCATCCGGTGCAGTGGGACACGCGCTTGCGCGGCAGGCGGTTCTGGGCGATGAACGCGGCCAGGTAGCCGACGACGAGTCGGGCGTTGCCGCTGTGCACCGGCGCGCCGAACCGCGCGACGTCGGTAACCAGGCGGCGGGAGTCGGCGGCGACCTCGCGGCCCACGATCCGGCGCGTCCAGTCCGCTGCGCTGCGCTCGCGCCATGCGAGCTCCACGAGCTGGCCGCCGTGGTGCACGTCCTCGGCGAGCGCGGTCACGACGAGGGGGGCCTCGGTGAGCAGGCGGCGCACCTCGTCGCCGTCCGGCGTGGACTGGATGTGCCACACCCCCAGCGCGTCGATCTCGTAGCCCTCGGGGGCGGCAAGCCCGGGGATCGGCAGCGCAAACGCGGCAGCGGACGGCGGCGGTGACGAACGCTGGCGGGTCTGGCGCGCGGCCGCCTCGTGGCGTTCGGCGGCGTCCTCGATCTGCGCCTGCAGCCGGTTGATCGCGCCGCCAAGGGCGCGGATCCCGCGCATGCGCTCCAGCTCGGCGCGGATCGCCGCCTCGTGGGTGAGCCACGCGGCGCCGAGCTCGCTGACGAGCGGCTGGAGGCTCGCGATGGTCTCGGCGCGCGCGTCGGCGTCCCCGAGCTGGACCTGCGCGACCGCGGCGGCGAGCCGCGCGAGCACCGGCGGCGGTGACGTGTCGGTCCCGCCGGCGTGCGACGCGTCGTCCTTCCCTCGAGGTGACGCGTCGTGCGCCGACGGCGGGTACGGGTCTGGGCCCGTTCGCCTGGGGGCAGCGGCCGGTGGGTCGTCGTCGGGCGGCAGCGGCAAGGGCTCGCGCGAGCCCGTGTCGAGCCCGTAGTCGACGTGCTTCGCCACGTCGTGCTTCTGATCGGCGCCGCACCGCACCGCAGCGTCGAGCAGCGCCGCACGCGCCTCAGCGCGCGGGAGCCCGAGGTGGAAGTACCCGCCGAGCGTCCGGGCGCCAGCCAGCAGGGCCGCTCGGCGGCCGTCCTGCAGCTGCGCGATCCGGTCGCAGGTGGCGCGCACGATCCCGCGGAGGCGCCGCAGGGTTCGGTCGCCATCCTGCGGGGGCGGGGGCGGCGGAGCTGGTGGAGGCGGCGGCTTCGCTGGCGCCGTTCGACGGCCTGCGCGCCGGAGCAGCTCCACGACCGGGTGTGGACCCAGCTGGGCCGGCTGCGCGTCGGAGAGCCACTCGTACCGGTGGCCGCCCGCGTGGAGGCTAGGCGGCGCGACGATGTAGCCTCCAGCCGAGCGGATATCGAGCTTCGGGGCGAGCGCGACCTTGTTCTTGATCTCGCCTCCGGGATGCTCGAAGACAAGGTGGCGACCGCCCGAGCCGGTGCGCGCCTCCAACGTCGACGGCAGCTCTCCGTGCTCGATCTCGAGCTGCGCGAGGCTCGCCTCGCCGACCTCGCCGTCGACGTCGATGACGAGGATCCCACCCGCGGCGATCCCGACGTTGGCGTTGGGCCACCGCGCCCACCACCCGCGGATGGTGGCCTCGTCGGTGGTGGCGTCCCGCACGCCGTGCTGGGTGCGGGGGTGCTTCGCCGGCGACGCGCATCCCAGGCCGTCTTTGCAGGTGCAGCCGCGGTCGCGGTCGGGCGAGTGCAGCGGAAGAACGGGCCATCCACGTGAGGCGTAGCCGAGCGCGGCGCCAAGGAGGTCCACGGCGGTCACTTAGCGGCCTCGAGCAGCCCGGAAGCCTCCGAGTTGCTGGCCGTGCCTTCCTGGGCGAGCCCAAGCTGCAGCGCGCGCAGCGTCAGGCGGTGGCGCACATCCTCGCCGTACTGCCCGTATAGATACTCGCCCGGCTTTCGCGGATCTGCGACGCGGGCCGCGCGACGCACCAAGTCATCGATCTGTGCGCGGACCTCGGCTCCCGAGATCGGCCCCGCGGTGATCGCTCGGGCGCGTCGGCCCCCCTTCACGACCCAGTAGGGCCGGAACCACCCGGGCCGATCCTGCACGATGAACAGCGCGCCGTGTTGGTCGAGGGACATCCCGTAAGTGGGTGGCTCAAGCCCGTAGAGGCGCATGTAGGCACCACGGGCGGTCGGCCCTGTCTCGCGCTTGCGCTCGCCCACCATCGAGCCGAGCGGATCGGCCACCGCAACCCCGCAAACGATGCACACCCGCCGTGGCTTCTCCGACTCGAAGTCTGGCACCCAGGCGTGCCGGCCGGTCTCGCTCTCGGCGCACTGGGGGCGGTCGCAGTGCTTGCAGTGCGCGTCCGCGTTCCACTCGTGCCCGCCGGGGCCGCCCGTCAGCGCCGCAGCGAGGCACGCGACCTTCCGCTCGCAGTGCTCGCAGATCCCGCCCGTCGGGTCGCGCGGCGCGGGCTGGAAGGAGTGCTGGCCGTTCGGGCTCGAGGCGCACCTGGACGCGCCGATCAGAACCGCCGCGGCGATGAGGCTGTGCTCCTCGGTGGCGCCGGCCAGGTCGATGACGAGGCAGTCGGTTTTTCCGCCGCGCTCGAGGTACACGGGGTCGCGGGCGTTATTGTGGGGGTCGGTCTTCGGAAGTCCGTAAAGTCGCAGGCCCCGGCCGATCATCTGCGTGAACAGCGACCAGCTCTTGGTCGGGCGTGCCAACACGAGGCAGGCCGCGCGCGGGAGATCGGTGCCCTCGGTGAGGACGGCGGCGTTGCACAGCACGTCCACCCGTCCCTCCCGGAAGTACTTGATCAGCCGCCGCCGACCGGCCTTCGGCGTCGCGTCGCAGACGTACGCGGCTCGCCAGCCCGCGGCGGTGAGCGCCTCCGAGGTCAGCCGCGCCTGCTCGATCGTCGCGGTGAACACGATGGTCGCGCGCCCCTTGGCGGTCATCTCCGCCGAGCGGTCGCGCTCGGGCAGCCGGGTGGCTTGGTGGGCCTCGGCCATGGCCTGGACCGTGTGCTCCACGACGCCCGCGAGGAGGAGCGCGGCGCCGAGCTCGGCGTCGTCATAGTCGCGCCGGCCGGAGACCTTCGACAGGTCGAGCTTCGCAAGCCGCGACACCGCCGCCCAGGGCGGGACCAGCCACCCCTCGCGGATCGCGTCGACGATCCCGTACGCGTAGACGATCTCCCACCGGCGTCCCAGGTCGAGACCGTCGTCGCGGTCGGGCGTGGCCGTCAGCCCGAGAGCGAGCCCGCCGAGCGAAAGGATCCGGTCGATCACCGCGGTGTGGGTGCGGCTCGGGCTGTGGTGGGCTTCATCCACCACGACATGGTCGATCGGCCCGTGCGCGAGGATCCGCTCCAGGCGGTCCCCGCCGCCGGCGGCGAGGGTGGGGATCGACGCGAAGATGATCTGGCGGTCGCGGTCGTCACGGCTCGCCTGCACGATCCCGGCTCGGGGGGCGAGGTCGGGCCAGTACGCCGTGAGGCGCTCGAGCGGCTCGACCACGAGCTCCTCACGGTGGGCGCACCAGAGGATCCGCTTCCCGGCGCGCGCAGCTTCCTCGATCAGCCCGAGACCGAGCTCGGTCTTGCCGCACCCGGTCGCACACACCACCATGGGGTGCGGCTCGTCAGGCAGCCGGATCGCCCAGGCGTCGCGCACGGACTCCTGGGCGCGGAGCTGGTAGGGCCGGTAGGTGAGCGCCATCGCGGGGCCCGGCTAGGACGCGGCGGGGAGGCGGTAGGTGCCGGCGAGCTGGTCTGCGCGGTGCAGCACCGGGAGCCAGCCTTCCGCCTCGACCACGAACGGGAGCCACCAGTCCTCCCGAACCAGCGACGCAGAGCCCTTCCGGGCTCGCTCGTCGCTCTCCCACCACGGCCAGTAGCTCTCACGCAGGTAGGCCCAGGGCAAGGCGAACGCCTCGCCCTGGAGTCGCAGCGCGATGAACGCGATCCCGGTCGCGAGGTAGACGGCCTCGAGGTCCCGGGCCTGGTGGCGCTCGATCTGGTGCAGCGGGAAGCGCTTGGCTTGGCAGTCCTTCGCGTCGAAGGCGACCACGCGGCCGGGCGACCATGTGGACTTGACCCCCAAGCACCCCATGAAGTCGGGCGGGCCATCGCCGGCGAAGTGCCCGTAGAAGTGGCTGCCGTTCTTCGACTGGACGGTCACGGGCTGGTGCCCGCGCAGGATCACGGCGAGCTGCTCCCGCCGGTAGCGGTCGTGCAGGGCCTCCAGCTGAGCTTCCCACGCGCTACCCCGCCGCACGCGCCACCTCCTCGTCGCTTCGCTGGGCGGCCCGACGGGTGTTTCGCGCGCGCAGCGTCGCGCGTGCCATCCGGACGATTTCCGTGGCTTGGCGGACATCCATGATGCTTGGGATCTCGGGAGCGAGGCCGACTTGGAGCAGCCCTGCCGCGCGGATGACGTCGGCGCGCTCGCAGCCAAGCCGACGGGCCCATTCGGTCGCGGTGAAGTCGGGCCCGAGTGCGGCGATCGCATCGAGGGCGCCCTCATCGAGCGATCGGAGGGAGTGGAGCACGAGCGCGACCAGGCGGTCCGCTGCGGTCACCATGAGACCTCCGGAGCGGCATCGTCCGGGCCTGGTGCAGCCCCACCCAGATCGACGTCGATCTCCCTGCCCTCGAGCAGCGCCACCGCGGCAGCGTGCCGAGCGGGGTCGATCTCGCACCCGAGGTAGCGCCGACCGGTCTCGCGGCACGCCCGAGCGACCGGGGCCAGGCCAGCGTAGAGGTCGAGGACCAGCCCCCCTGGCGGGCAGAACGTATCGATCAGGCGGCACAGCCACTCGACCGGCTTCTCGGAGTGGTTCTTCGTCCGCGGCGAGAGGAACAGGTTGGAGAGGTCGTGGCGGAACGGCTGCGGCTTGCCCTTCCGGTAGACGAGGAGCGGCTCGGAGTCACCGCGCCAATGGAAGCCCGCGCCGATCCGGCCCGTCTTGCCCCAGCATCCGCCAGAAAGGTAGTCCCATCCTGTCGTGTCCGCCTGGATGGTCCACTCCCGCAGGAACGGCCAGGTGCACCACACGAGGAGGTAGGTGTCGTCGAGCGCGGCGATGTGGGCTTGCCGAACGTGCTCGCCGATCTCGTGCATACGGAGCTCGCCATACTGCTTCGCAGAAGCCCCGCGATTCCCGCGGTTCTTGTAGGGCCACGGCGGATCTGCGATGACCAGGGCTGCGCCCGTCAGGCCGCGAAGGGCTTGTTCGATGTCGCCACAGCGAAGGTCGATCCCGGGCGCGCTCGGTGCCGCTTGGCGGGCCGTGGTGGCACGTGCCGCGAGCGCCGTCTTGCGTCGCGCCTCCTGCTCGGCCGCCTTCAGTCGCTTGGCCTCGGCCCGGACCTCATCATCCCCTCGAGCGAGCGTCTCTCGTTGCTCGGATTCGGGGCGCTCGGCGATGGTGTGCGCGACGTGGACCGCAAGGCCCCCCTCGCGGACCTTCTCGACCAGCTCGGGGACGCCGAACTCCACCACCGTCTCCGCCTGCTCGACCAGCCGTGGGCTGACCCCGAACGCGTTCGACGCGGCGGCGACCTCGGGGGCGTGATGTGCCCTACGGGCCAACCCTGGTTCTAGAGCGCCGCAAATTTGCGGCGCGCTACTCTCGGCGTTCGCCTGTGCGCCGTCCAGCGCGGCCGATCGTTCGACAGAAGCGTCGATCTCCAGTCGCGCACCCGTCCGCTTGAGCTCGGTGGCGAACTCGGCGGCGAGGAGGGAGCGCTGGGAGGGGGTGAGGTGCCGGCGATGCGCATTGGTGGCCAGCACCCAAAGTAACGGCGGTGTTTCAGGATCGGGCGGCTCCCACAACACGAACCGCGGGCTAATCCCGAGCTCACGACACGCGCGGAGGCGGTGACGTCCATCGAGGACCGTCTCCGACTCGCGATGAACCACGAGCGGGTGCAGGAGCCCCGAGCTGGCGATCGAGTCGCGGAGCTCCGCGTACTCCTCTGGCGTCATCTCCGGCACCCGACCGGCCGCTGGGTGTGGAAGGATGAGCGACCACTCGTCGAGGGGAAGCTCGAACGCCGCCCCGGGCTGCAGCGTGGTCGGCAGGGTGAGGAAGCTCACGATTCACCCCCTTCCCTGCGCTCGATCACCTCTTCGAGGCGGAAGAGCCCCCAGTGGAGCAGCCACAGGCTGACGAGCGCGGCGACCGCAAGCCCGCGCAGGAGCCGGTGTCGCGCCAGGCGGACCGAGAGCCGGCTCATGCGAGCACTTCGGCGCGCCGGAGCCAGCCGACGAGGAAGCTCTCCCCGTGGCCCAGCTCAATCGACACCTGTTTGTGGCTAAGCTCGAACTTGTCGGCGAGCTTTCGGAGCGGCACGCCGTCACGGTGGGTCGCGACCACGAAGGCGTAGCGCACGGGGTAGGCGAGTTCGAGCTCGCGGAGCGCTTCACCGATGGTCGACGCGGTGACGAGCGCGCCGTCGAGGTCGCCGCCGGCCCCGCCGTCGATCTCCATCTGCTCGAGGCGCTCTTCCGTGAGCGCAACGGTGCCCGGCGCCTGCAGCCGCTCCCGGGCGACGAAGAACCAGCCGAGCGCAGCGGCGAGCTTGGTCCACGTGAGGCGGCCGCGGCGCCGCATTGCGTACTCGGCGCGCGCGAGATCATCGGCCGCTCGAGGCGATGCCGCTCCGCGGCGGGGGAGCGAGCCCGTCATGCTGCCTCCAGGTCGGCGGCGAGTTCGGCGAGCAGCGCCGCTCGGGTCGCTGCGAAATCCTCGAGCTGGTCCATGGCAGCCCGGATCTCCACCTCCGAGGCGTTGCCGTCCTCGAGCTGGTGCCAGGCCGGGAAGCCGGCGAGTGCCGCCCGCCCATCGGCAGAGTTGAACGGATCGAGCTCCATGCGCCGCTCGCGCAGCCGCGCGCCCAGCTCGAGCAGGTGCTCGGGGGCGCGGCTCGGCGGGTCGTGTCGCGGCATGGTCGGCCGCGGTGGGAAGCCCTCGGCGCGAGGCGGTGCGCGGTGCCGCATCAGCGCGCACCC
>DASPMT010000514.1:0-6262 GCA_035626935.1 Phycisphaerales bacterium
CGCGGTCGAGCTGGGGGTCGGCGCCGTTGACCATCTTCGAAGGATCATCGACCACCTCGATGTCGGGGTCGGTTCCGTGCCCCTCGATGCCCCAGTTGCCGTCGGTCTTGTAGAAGCCGAAGGTGGGTACGGCGATGGCGCCGCCGTCGATCAAGCCGGGGTTGCCGCTGATGCCGACCAGGCCGCCCCAGGTGCGCGTGCCGATCGCAGGCCCGAGCTTGTGGTGCTTGAAGAGCCAGGGGAACATGTCGCCGCCGGAACCTGCGAGGCCGTTAATAAGGATGCACTGGTTGCCGCCCGCGCCCGCGCCGTAGTGGCTGTCGGGCGGCCAGATCCAGTCGACGCCGTTGCGCTTGGCCCAGTAGTTGGTGACGGGGCGGTTGAGCAGCTCGATGAAGCGGTTGGGGATCTGCCCTCCTCCGTTCCAGCGCTCGTCGATGATGATCGCCGGCTTGTTGCGCTGCCCGTAGAACTGGCGGAACAGGTCGCTCTGGCCGTCGACGCCGGTGTTGGGCACGTAGAGGTAGCCCACCGTGCCGTCGCTCTTCTTCGCGACATACTGCCGGTTGGCTTCGATCCACTCGCGGTAACGCAGGTTCGCCTCCGAGCCGACGGGCTTGACCAGAACGTCGCGGGCGGACGCGTCGAGCGCCGGCGAGGAGGAGACCGTGATCGTCGTGGTCCGGCCCGAGGTGTTGAGGAACGCGGCCCAGGGGTCCTTGGACGCGTCGACCTCGACGCCGTTGACCGCCAGGAGGTAGTCCCCCTCCTTCACGTCAACGCCCGGCTGGGCCAGCGGCCCGACCGCGTCGGCGTCCCACTGCCCGCCGCGGACGATGTGCTTGATGCGGTAGCGGCGCGGGGCGCCGTTCTCGCCGCTCACCAGCTCGAAGTCGCAGCCGAGCATGCCGATGTTGGCGTTGAGCGGCGCCTGCTCGACCTCGCCGGGAGCGGTGATGTACGCGTGCCCGACGTTGAGCTCGCTGACCATCTCGGCCTGCAGGTAGGCGATGTCCTCCCGGGTCACGGCGTCATCGGCCATCTTGAGGTAGTGGTCGCGGACACCGTCCCAGTCCACGCCGTGCATTGTCGGCTCGTAGAAGTAGTCGCGGAAGATGCGGTGGGTGTCGAGGATGATCTGCCGCCACTCGTCGCGCGGGTCGATGGTGACCTTCATGTCGCCGGTCGAAACGGCCGTCGCTTTGGCGCCCGCGCCGGCGGCGATGTCGGAGATCACGAAACCGCCGCCGCGCCCGATCAGCAGCTTCTTGCCGTCGGCGGAGATGTCGAACCCTCCGCCCTCGCCGACGGTCTCTTCCTTGCGGTCCTTCGCATCGGCGTTGATGTCGAAGATCTTGATCTGGGCGCCCGCGGAGCCGGGCCCCTCGTCGTCCCGGATCTTCTGGCGCCGCACGTAGACGAGCTTGTTGCCGTCGGAGACGGCGAGGCTCCCGAAGAGCCCGCTCCCGAGCGGGAGCTGGATGGCCCGGGCCTCGAACCCGTCCAGGTCGATCTTGAGCGGCGGCTTGTCCTTCTTCTTCGCGTCGTCCTTCTTGGACTCGTCCTTCTTTGCGTCGTCCTTCTTGTCGGCGTCGGCGCCCTTTGCCTTGTCGCCTTCTTCCACGGGCTTGCGCTCGGGGCTCTTGTCGCCCTCTTTCTCGCCGTCTTTTTTCTCGTCCTTCTTGTCCTCGGGCTTCTTCGCCTCGTCCTTCTTCTTGTCCTCCTTCACCGCCTCCTCGTCGCCCTTGGGGAGGAACGGGTTCTTCACGTCGGCACGCAACGGCACGGCGTAGAGCAGAGCGGTGTCGACGTACGCGAACGTCGTGTCCAGGTCGCTGTAGACCGGGCGGGAGACCGCGCGGTTGCTGACGAAGTAGAGCCAGTCACCCGCACGGTCGAACACCGGCTGGTAGCTGCTGAACATCGGGTCGGTCACCCGCGTCTTGGTGTCGGACTTGACGTTGTAGAGCCAGACCGCCGACTGGCTGTTCCCCTCATCGGTGCGGCCGTACGCGAGCCAGTTCGAGTCGTGCGACCACGAGGGGGAGAGCCCGTTGGACAGCGGGTCCTGGTCCACCACGCTGATGGCCCCGCTCTCGACGTTCAACAGGTAGAGACGGCCCGCCTGGTCGGTGAAGGTGATCCACTGGCTGTCGGGAGAGAACTGCGTACCCATCCGGAAGCCGGGGCCGAGGTTGGTGAGCTTCTTCGCGGACACGGGGAGTGCGCGGCTGGGGGCCGTCGGCTTTTTCGCCTCGTCCTTCTTTTCGTCTCCGTCCTTCTTCGCGTCGGCGTCGTCCTTCTTCTCGGCGTCCTTCTTCTCCGCGGGCGGCGTGGCGTCGGACGGGCGGAGGTAGAGCTCGTACTCGCCGCTGGCGTCTGAGAAGTACGCGATCCACTTGCCGTCGGGCGAATACGCCGGGCTGCGCTCGTAGTAGCCGTCTGTGCGGGTCAGGTTGCGTGTCGCTCCTTCCTTGCCCGGAACGGACCAGACGTCGCCGCGCCCCTCGATCAGCAGGCGCTTGCCGGTGGGCGAGATCGATCCGCCGCTCACCGTGCGGGCGGCATCGACCTGGCGCGCGCGCACCGCCGGTTTGTCACCCGGGACGGTGACGCTGACGGCCTTGCTCTCGCCGCTCTTGAGGTTCAACAGGCGCAGCTGGCTGCCGAGCTGGAAAACGATCTCCCCCTCGCCGCCGTCGCCCGGACCGACCGACGGCCACTTCACATCGTCGTCGGTGAACTTCGTCACCTGGATGCGCTCGCCGTTGGCGACGGTGAACGACCAGATGTTGAGCCGATGGTCTGGACCCGCGTCGCTGAGGTAATAGACCTTGTCGCCCTTCCCGCCCGGCACCCACATCGGGATCGTGTCGGTCCCTTCCCAGTCGGTGATCTTCTTCGCGGCGTTGGTCTTGAGGTTGTAGAGCCAGATGTCGGTGGCCATGCCGCCGCGGTAGCGCTTCCAGGTGCGCGTGTCGGTGCTGTGCGGGGTGTACGCGAGCCACTCGCCATCAGGTGAGACCGAACCGAACCCGCCGTACGGAACCGGCGTTTTCTCGGGCAGGCCGCCCTGGGCGCTTGTGGTCCAGAGTTGAGTCTGACGCTGCAGCCCGGAGAAGCCGCTGGTCATGTAGAGCAGGCGGCCGTCGGGGGTCCAGTCCGCGAGCGTCTCTGGCGACGGGTGGTATGTAACGCGTGTCGCGGCGCCGCCGTTGAGCGGGAGCGAATAGAGGTCCCAGTTCCCCTCGTAATTGCCGACGAAGGCGATCGACTGCCCGTCGGCGCTGAACCGCGGGAGCCGCTCCTGACCGGGCGCCGTCGCCAGCGGAGAAGCCACGCCGCCCGCCTTCGGCACCACCCACAGGTCATTCGCGTAAGAAAAAACAATGTGCGTCTTGCTCACGTCCGGCCAGCGGAGCATGCCGGCCGACGGCTGGTTTCCCGCCGCCGGCTGAGCCACCGCCGTCCCAGCGACTGCGAGCACGGAGAGAACGGCGAACGGAGCAGCACGACGAGCTGTCGTCTTGGTCACGTGGGGGTTCCTGATGGGGGTGGTACAGTGGTCACGCGCACGAGGGCCGGCCCGAGCGGACACGGCGTTCTTGCCAGATGCGCAGGATAGCGGACGTAGTCGGCGGAAAAGTCAGGTTCAAGCGTTTCGTGCGGGTCTGAGTTCAACGTTCGCCGCCGAGTGCCCGCTTGCCGAAGGCGACGGGGCCGGTGGACTGCCATGCGACGCTCCATCGGCGATCAGAGCAATAGACTCATCCATGCCCGAGATTCATGCAGGGGACGTCGACTACGCCGTCATCGGAGCCGGCTACGCAGAGCGGCGGCGGACCGACCCGCGCATCGAGGCCCGCGTTCACGCCGCGCTCGGAGCCTCACGCACCGTGCTGAACGTCGGTGCGGGGGCAGGCTCGTACGAGCCGAGCGACCGGCACGTAATCGCGGTCGAGCCTTCAGCGACCATGCGCCGCCAGCGCCCGCCCGAGCGAGTGCCCGCGATCCGCGGACGCGCCGAATCGCTCCCGTTCGACGACAAAGCCGTTGATGCCTCCATGGCGGTTGTCACGGTCCATCAGTGGCAGGACCTCGACGCGGGGCTCTGCGAGCTCCACCGCGTAACGAAGGGGCCGATCATCGTCGTCACCTTTGACGGGGATGCCCTCGACCGCTACTGGCTCGCTGAGTACATCCCTGAGCTCATCGCCGCCGAACGCCGACGCTACCCCCCGATCGGCCTGTTGGTCGACCGCCTTTCAACGGCGCGACGGCGAGCGACGGTTGAGACGCTGGCGGTTCCGATCGACTGTGTCGACGGCTTTACCGAGGCGTTCTACGCGCGGCCCGAGCGGTTCCTCGATCCGGCGGTGACGCTGGCGCAGTCGGCGTGGTCGTTCGTCGAGCCTGCCGTCAAGGAGCGGTCCCTGCGGCGCCTCGCCGATGACCTGCGCTCAGGCCGCTGGGACGAACGGTTCGGCTCGTGGCGGACGATGCCGGAGTTCGCCGGCTCGCTGCGCATGATCGTGGGCGGCTCGTAGCGATCAGAACCCCAGCTTCGCCCGCTTGGCCGCCCACTCCGCCTGCTCACGCTTGTTGTCGCTCCTGAGGTCGCCGTTGCCGCCCGCTGCCTTCTCGCGCAGGGCCGCGATCTCCAGCTTGGTCAGCCGCACCGACTCAAGCGCATAGTCGTGCCACGCCTCCATCGTCACGGGGACGATCGGCTGGATCAGGTCGTACATCGCGCGGCTGAACTGCTGGATCTCCTCCTGCGCGTGGCTGTCCATGCGGAGAGACAGGAAGTGCAAGAGGTTGTGCAGGTCGATCTTCCAGTACCACTGGGTGTAGAGGCTCACCGGCAGGCCGATCCGCGCGAGCTCGCGGCTCACACCCTTCTCGGTGAGCCCGATGTACCGCTCGTAGAGCTTCTCGCTGTCGGCAAGGAACTGCACGAAGGCCTCGGCCGTTGCGGCGTCGTCGCCGCCTGAGGCGACGTCGAACCTCTGCTCTCCCCCTTGGCGGTTGGCCGCGCTCTGCTTGCGCACCGCTTCCAGTGACGGCCGGTAGAACCTGTCGGGCATCACCGAGTAGCGCCCCGAGTACTCGTTCACGTTCGCGGTGCGGTGGCGGATCCACTGGCGGGCGATGAAGATCGGCATGGAGATGTGGAACTTGAACTCCACCATCTCGAACGGCGTCGTGTGGCGGTGGCGCAGCAGGTAGCGGATGAGCCCCCGGTCCTCGCTCACCTTCTTCGTCCCGGCGCCGTAGGAGACGCGGGCCGCCTGCACGATCGCCTGGTCGGCGGTCTGCCCGGCCGGCACCAGGCGCGGCATCGCATCGACGAGCGCGACAAAGCCGTGGTCGAGCACCTTGATCTCACGCCGCGCATCTCCGCCCATCACGTCGACCAACGACCCGGCGCCCCCGTCATAGCCGTAACGGTGGATCGGCTTGCCGCTAACGCCGGCCGGACTCGGTGCATCGATCGCCACCGGCTTGCCGGGCTGCTCAAGCGTGGGCACGGGCACGGCGCCGGCGGGCGGTGACGAGGCGGTGGGCTGGGCGATTTCGCTCATGGGGGCAGGTTAGCGGCTGGCCCGGTGAACGCAAAGGGCGGGAAGACAGGTAATCACCCCCACCGTCGCCCAGCGCCTTTTCAACCGACAACCCCTCCACACTCACCGCGTTCGTGGGTGCTGCCCAGGCGTCTGAAACCCCGCTCATGCGGTTTCCAGAGTCCGGTGACGCGTGCCGCGCATCACCGGGCACCCGCGAGGCCCCCGCCGCCGGGGGCGCACCCGTACCCATCGAACCCTCCCCACCACCCCGGAGACCACCATGTCCACTCAGCTTCAGGCCGCCCTGTCAGATCAAGTCAAGGACCTTTACAGCGCTGAGAACCAGCTCATCAAAGCGCTCAGCAAGATGGCAAAAGCATCCGCTTCTGATACGTTGCGGGAAGGCTTTGAGAAGCACCTGGAGGAAACGCGGGGCCATGCCGAGCGCGTGGCGCAAGCGGCCCAGATGCTGGAGATCAAACCCGGGGGCAAGAAGTGCGTCGCAATGATGGGGCTGATCGAAGAAGGGGCGGAGGCGATCCAGGATCACGGCAAGGGCCCCCTTCGCGACGCCCTGCTGATCGCGGGGGCGCAGCGCGTTGAGCACTACGAGATCGCCGCGTACGGGACCGCCCGAGCGATGGCGGAGCGGCTCGGCAATTCCGAGCTGGTGTCCCTGTTCCAGCAGATCCTGG